>DUGB01000014.1 GCA_013331555.1 Candidatus Woesearchaeota archaeon | reverse complement strand
CACACAACCAGCATGTAAAGATTGTTGACTATACCTTGGACTTGAACACCCTTCGATGTAGTGAAGTTCAGCATTGTGATCAACGATTATAAGGGTATGTTCAAATTGGCCGCCGCGTTGTTCATTCATGCGGAAATATGCTTGCAAGGGAAGATCAACTTTTACATTTGGTGGAACGTAGATGAACGTTCCTCCGCTCCAGACAGCGGCATGCAGCATGATAAATTTATGATCATTGATGGGGATGCAGCTCGTCATGAAATACTTCTTAACGAGATCGGGATATTTTTGGACAGCAACGTCCATGTTTTCGAAAATAACTCCTTTGTCTTTGAGGGATTGCTGTAAATTGTGGTAGATTACTGATGAATCATATTGGGCGCCGACACCTGCTAATGATTTTTTTTCAGCTTCGGGAATTCCAAGCCGATCAAAGGTCTTTTTAATTTCAGCAGGAACTTCATTCCAATTCTCTGCTTCTTTGGTATTGGGATCAACAAAATAAACGATATTATTAAGATCAAGCTCGCTCAAATCTGGCCCCCAATTAGGGAGAGGAGTTTGTTGAAATAATTGCAACGCTTGAAGACGTTTCTGCAGCATCCATTCCGGTTCTTTCTTCGAGTTGGATATGAAACGAACTATTTCCTCAGTGATGCCTGGTTTAGCCACAAAACGAGGTTGATGCGCATCAGCGTCATCGTACAGAGAACGATTAAGAGTAATGTTCATAGTCTTTACACAGAGTACGTTTTCGTGTGACAACCCATATCTTTAGGCTCACAGTGAGTGGGAACTGCAGAGAATTGTCGATGAATGTCACACAGCGTATTAGTCATACGGATATGGTGAAGTAATCGTTGTGTTTCTTTCATATACGAAGTGCGGTCGGTGATGCGGGCTGCGGAGAGTTTAATTTCAGTGATAATATCAGTTTTAAACTCTACTTTACCACCACGTTTTGAACTAGTGTATTGGCTAATCGCAGCAGTGTTGATCATTAAAATATCAGCAATATCCTTTTGCTTCATTCCTGCTTCTTTCATGAAGATGGCAAAGTACTTCCGCAGAGCGGGAATGATGTAAAACGTTTCAATTTCCTGAGGAAGGAGGAGTTTCTTAACCATAGTTAACTTTTAACGGAACGGTATTTAAATGTTGTGGAGGACTTTTTCTAGATAAAATAACATTCACATCTTTTATATACCACTAATTTGAAGCATAAATCATGCCTCCAATCCTTGATTTTCAGGGAAGAATAACAGAGAAAAGAAATCTCACTCACGATGTTATTTTTATCTCTCTCCAACTAGATCAGGATCTTCCATTCAAACCAGGTCAGTTTGTATCCATCAAAATAACCAGAAACGGAGAGACAAAACTGAAATCCTATTCAATTCTCAACTCTCCAGATAAAAAGAAAACAATTGATCTGTGTATCAAACTTGTCGAAGGCGGTTTTGCGTCAGAAATTTTCAAAGAAGCAAAAGTTGGAGATATATTTCCCCTAAAAGGCCCTTTTGGTCATTTTGTCTTTGATGAAAATGCGCCTGAGCAAGATTATTACTTTATCGCAGCGGGAACGGGAGTAGCGCCTTTTCATAGCATGCTACAATACCACCTTCCAAAATTACCCACAAAGAACTTCACCCTCTTGTTCGGAGTACGTACACAGCACGATCTTTTTCTCCATGAAGAATTCAAAACACTACAACAGCAATATTCAAATTGTACCTATACTCCTACGTTGAGTCGAGAGCAATGGACTGGTGCACATGGTCGTGTGCAGTATCATCTTCCTCAGGAGATGAAAGGAAAAATGTTCTACATCTGCGGTTTGAAAGAAATGGTTTTGGAAACGAAAGAGCTACTGTTGAAGAATGGAGTCATTCCAGACAAGATCCGCAGTGAACGATATACATAAACTTAATATAGGGGCATTTTTCCACTAAATACATGAAGTTAATCCCACAACCAACATTAACTCATTCTGCGGAGGTAGTAATTATTAGTTGTTTCGAAGAAGATCAACATCCAGTAGGATTACCACCAAGCTGCGCTGAAGAAATGAGCCAGGCCTTTCGCAGCAAGATTTTTACCGCTAAATTTGGTGAAATATATTCCACAATAATCTCTGAACCAAAAAAAGCGAAAGTCCTCATTATCGGATTAGGAAAGAAAAAGGAATTGACTCTCGAGCGAGTACGGCGAACTGCAGGAAAGATTGTCACCGCCGTAAAATCATTGCAGCACCAGACTGTAATCGTATCACTGCCAGAATTACTTCGGCTCAATGGTTTCTTTACCGATGAGGAAATTGGTCGCTCGTTAGCAGAAGGCTTTTTGTTAGGTGATTACACCTTTGAGAAATATCTTTCTGCCGAAAAGAAAAAGAAAGAAATTGATACAATTTTTCTCGTCTGGACAAAATCAACGGAAAGAATCGGCAAAGGCCTAAAATTAGGAAGAGTAGTGGCGGAAGCAGCAAACTGCGCGCGTGATTTGGTCAATGATTCAGCATCAGTCATCACTCCCGCACATTTAGAAAAAACAGCCAGAGATTTTGCCAAAACCCATAAAAATATCACTGTTCGCGTCCTGAATAAAGAAGAACTCCAAAAAGAAGGACTAAACCTATTATTAGGGGTCAGTGCAGGCAGTTATCAGCCACCAAAATTAATATTAATAGAGTATCGCGGTGATAAAAGCAGAGCGCCAATAGTCTTAGTAGGAAAAGGAATTACCTTTGACAGTGGTGGATATAACCTCAAACCAACGAAATCCATTGAAGAAATGAAAACCGACATGGCTGGTGCAGCGGCAGTGTTATCTATCATGGGTACCGCCGCGGAATTAGGATTACATCAAAATATTATCGGTGTGATTCCAGCGTGTGAAAATATGATTGGCGGCGGAGCGCAGCGTCCAGGTGATATTGTCCGTGCATACAACGGTAAAAATGTTGAAATTGGCAATACTGATGCCGAAGGACGATTAATTCTTGCCGATGCCATTGCCTACGCCGAAAAAAAATATCAGCCGAAAATAATTATTGATCTCGCTACCCTGACGGGTGCTTGTGTCGTTGCGTTAGGATATTATGCTGCAGGGCTAGTCAGCCCCGATGAGCAGCTCAGTGCAGAATTACGAGAAGCGGGAGACACAAGCGGTGATCGCGTTTGGTCATTGCCTTTCTATGAAGAATATCAAGACTGGATGAATGGAACAATCTCCGATTTAATTAATATCACGATGAAAGGAAAAGGTTATGAGGCAGGTGCTGTATTAGGAGCAGTATTCTTGCGCCAGTTTGTCGAAAAAGCAGCATGGGCGCACATTGACATTGCTGGTTCAGCATATTGGGCTGTGCCGGGAGATTATATCCAACGTGGAGCTACAGGTTCCGGAGTACGAATATTATTATATTACCTATTACGCAAAGAGTAAAATAATGGAAAATGTTATTATTCTTGGAACAGGCATCGCCGGCTTGACGGCGGCAATCTATACTGCCCGGGCGAATTTAAACCCATTGTTGATTTCTGGCCCGGAAGATGGCGGACAATTAACACTCACAACTGATGTTGAAAATTTTCCTGGCTTTCCGGAAGGTATTCAAGGTCCAAAATTAGTAGAAGAATGCCGTAAACAAGCCGAACGCTTTGGCGCCCGTTTTAAAATTGATATTGCTACCGAATTTGTCCAAAAAAATGGGTATCATGAATTAGTGTTAGAGAGTGGAGAGAGAATTCAAACTAGAACTTTGATTATCGCTACAGGAGCAAGTGCTCGTTGGCTGGGATTGCCTTCAGAAAAAAAATACAAAGGACGTGGCGTCACCACGTGCGCAACATGCGATGGAGCTTTCTTTAAAGACAAAGAAGTCATTGTCATTGGCGGCGGCGATTCAGCAATGGAAGAAGCGTTGTTCTTGACAAAATTTGCGACGAAAGTAACTGTCATTCATCGTCGTGATGCTTTCAAAGCGTCAAAGATCATGCAAGAACGATTCTTTCAGAATGAAAAATGCCACGTTGTATGGAATAATGAAGTTGCTGAAATTCTTGGTGATGGGAAAACTGTTAAGAGTGTCCTGCTCAATAATGTCATCAACGGCACAAAAACAGAGTTCAAATGTGATGGTGTTTTCTTAGCGATTGGACATGTGCCTAATACTTCAATCTTTAAAAGACAATTAGATCTGGATGATAATGGCTATTTGAAAGCAGATCGATTTATGAAAACAAACATTCCGGGCGTTTTTGCCGCTGGAGATGTACAAGACACACGCTACCGCCAAGCGATTACCGCTGCAGGTTCAGGATGTCAGGCCGCGTTAGAAGCAGAAAAATATTTAGCGGAGCATGGGAAATGATTTAAAAAGAATAACACTCTGCTAGCTGATTATGAAAAAGATTGGACTATTATTTATTCTAATTGTTTTTTTTAGTGTTGGTTGTGTTACAAAAATTTCTGAATGGGAATTATCTAAAAATGAAGATAATTTAACAGATGAGGAAAATTTAGTTGGACAAGCACAACTGTTAAAAAATATTAGAAACGACACTAAATTCTATAAAACAACTTGTTTTGATTCAGATGGTGGTTCTAATTATACAAACGCAGGTTATGTTACTTTATTTAATAGTAGAAATGTTACTATCAACAAATCAGATTTTTGCTGGAATGATAAAAAAAGATTACAGGAATATGTTTGCGAAAATGGAAAATATAAAGGAGACCATACTTTTGATTGTTCGAGTTTGGGTAGTAATTATGGTTGTGACAGTAATCAATGTAGTTCACTCTCCCTACGACAAGCTTCAGTACTAGAGTTACCATTTCCAAGAAACTTTCATTGTTTCTTTATTGAAAATAAAAATAATTCAGAGTGTACTATTTTCTACAGAGAAGAGTGTTCTCCATATGGAATATGTGATAAGAGATTAGTCTGTCCAAAATATTATAATCCTGTATGTGGAGCTGACGGGAAATTTTATCCTAGTCAGTGTTGGGCAGAAGAATTAGGAATTGTTGTTAAATCTAGAGGGATTTGCCCAGCGCTTCAAAAATTTATAACAGATATGTGGTTTACTAGAGATACATTTGGGAATAGTTTGATTGTTCCCTCACCAAATGTTGAATTCGAATATAGTGGGAGTGGTATTGATGGTTTTAAAACAGGAACCTGGTTTCGTTCTACTCTTTGGGAGACCCCAACTCGAGCAGAGCAACTAGACTTTAATATTTATATCCCTGCAGACGTTGAAGCAAATCTATCTATAACAAAAGATATATTTACTCCTTTAGTTCCAGTTGTCGGAAGCAGACCAAAACTACTTCTTGCTTTTGTTATGTTTGAGGATATATACCCAGAGCAAGTTTTGCTAGATTGGACAAATAGTTATGATAATCTCTTTAATGATTATATTACTAAAAAGCAACACGTACCAAACCCGATCCAATATGATATTATTCCAGTAGTTATACCTCCACCGGAAGGAGTTGAAACAATTTCTCAAAATCATTTTTTTTATTCTCCTGAGGAAATAGGATCGGTATTAAATACAGCAAGGCAGAAACTAAGCACCAATGAAGAATTTGAAATTTTTGCAATTGTTCATGTTGAGATTAATGGATTTGGAGGGTATTTTAACACTTTTGGGAGTCAACAGTTTATTGCCGCTCCACTTGGTCCGCCAGCACCATACTCCACCACTGATGTAAAACAAGGAATTGATTCCCTCGCTGCATTTCAAGCAATGTTAAATATTCTCAGTCATGAATCTCTGCATGCTTTTGGGTTACCAGGAGATCATGCTCTGATGGGTTATGGGACTGTCTATCTTGATACTGGTGGTCAGAATGTTGATCTCATTACTGGACGTAAAAGATCAGAAGTGAATGCTTGTGATTTTTTAGGAATTTCTCCAGATTATTACGCGGTGGATTTACCCCATTTGCTCAGAATATCTCTTGGACAAGAACCAAATTCTCTTTTTAAAGAACAAAGTGTTACAGGTGATTGTTTGGTTGGTTTACATAATAACGAGTATTTGAAAGAATATGATGATGATGGAGATTATGAGATAATGTATAAAAACAATCTTATTGGAATAGAACTACAAAGATCGTTAGGTTGGGTAGATATTGATGGTGATAATATAACTGAAGTGATTGATCAAAACGCTTATGGAAATTGGAAAAATAATTCTAATTCAAGCAGGGGTAGTTTTTCAACCACAGCTTACAAAAGTGTCTTTGAACCGTTAGGAGAAATCACAATAAGTGGTTGTAAATTTGAAAGAGTCCTAGTAGAAGATGTTCCCGGCATCCAATTTATGGAGGGTCTTGTCCCTTTGCAATGTGCTGAATTTAATAAAGATATTGTTAACATCTATCGTGGGTTTCGTTACAAATGGGAGATAGTACATAAGAACTATGGGATAATATTAATCCCAAGAGTTGGTTAAATGGTTTTCAAATTAAAAAATTTTTAGGCAACACTCACTCTTTTGCTTCTTTCCACAATATCTGAAAATACTGCTTGTAGCTTTCCGCTAAGTTCTTATCTTTGATCAAAGTGGCAATTGGTTTCTCAGTCCAGATGATGATAGCAACATTAGAACCATAAATCATTGTTTCAGAGAGAGAATCAAACTTCTGAGGGAGAAAACGGATTTGAGTCAGACGGCTTTTTATTGTCTGACTCCACTCACGAAGATCATCGTTGAAAATCATCTTAACAATCATTTTCTGATGAGATCTTTTGAGATTATAATTTTCCCAAAAAGTATCTCCCATAATCGTAAGAGATTCTTTAGGAGCTCCAAAGACATAGTAATCTTTGCCTTCTTGTAGCGTATTCATAAACAACGCTTTGATCCCACGAATACCTCGAAAAATAGTTGCTTGTTGTTCTTCTTGTTGGGTAGATTGAATGAGTGTTATCTCTTTTTTCAATTCCATGGCGAGAGTTTTTCTCTCCGTAAGCTTCTCTTGCTCTTTTTCAAGCATATCGAGCAGAGCATTAGGATTGTTAATCGTAAAGATTTTCTTTTTACCTTCTAAAACAAAAGAAACAAGGCCCCTATCAATGAGTTTTTCCAAATTATCATAGACAATGTTGCGATGAAATTCTGTTGTTTTGATTAGCCGTCCGGCAGATGATGAGCCACTCCTAAGAAGGGTAAGATATACTCTTGCTTCATTGCGATTTAATCCTAGTTTAAACAGTACTGCTTCATCCATTGTTACAATAAGAATTTCCTTAGTATATAAAAATTGTCATCACCGATTGTGACAACATATTATTTTATATGGTTATATTCTTACTTCAAAATAACAAATATAACAATAAAAAATGGAAGACAATAATTTGGAAGACAAACTAAAAGAGGAGGAAAAAGTCAGAAATGACTATCAAAAAATGCAGTGGAGAGTAATAGCGGACATGATGAGTGTTTTTGCGATTGAATTACCTATTCTTTATGCTACAACGGGTTATTTCCAAAGTATATTCCCTGGTGAAGTAAAAGCAGAGCTCTATGCCGGAGAAACAACGTTACTGTTATGTCTGCCGCTTGCATACCTTGCTGCCCGTTTCGTAACGAGGAAATAAATGATTTGGGATGATGCAAGTGTAACTAAGTACAAAGAATATGATAACTCAGAACTTCGTTATATTCATCCCATTCTCCTAGAAATGTTAGGAGAAGTGCAGAGGAAAAAAATAATTGATTATGGTTGTGGTGAAGGAAAATTTCTTGAAGAATTGCTACAAAGAGGCGCAGAGATTTATGGGTATGATATTTCTGAAGCAATGATCGCACAGTCTAGAAAAAGAGTGGGTATTTCAGGAGAACTAGCCGTTACTGAGAGTGGAAAAATACCTCTTCCAGATAATTCTGTTGACGGAGCGGTAAGCAACTTGGTGTTGATGATGTGTGGTTCTGTTCAGACAGTAGACGCAATCTTCAAAGAAGTCGGAAGAGTATTAAAGCCACAATCCCCTTTTGTTTTCTGTATCACTCATCCTGCATTCACCGATCGAATATTTACAACGTATAGAAATATTTTCCCAAGAAACTGGTCTTATTCTAATGAAGGACAGCCCTACCAATTCGTTCTGCGCCGGGAGGATGGAACAGAGATCACACACGAAACGTTTGTAGATCATCATTATCCATTATCAACCTATTTTAACGTACTAGTCCAAAACAATTTTTTGGTAACCGGTGTAAGAGAATTGGTAATCCCTGGCAATGATTACCCACCATATCTCGTGGTCAAGTCAACTCCTCTCAAAACAACTTCGCCACCAACGGAAAGACGAGATTAAGAAGTAAAAGAATCAAGAAAAATAAACTGATCTGACGATAACGTTTTTCTCCAACGACTGCGCCTTTGAGCTTATGTAAAAATACTTGTGCCATCCGTCCGCCATCAACAATAGGTAACGGTAAAAGATTAAACAAACCGACGCCGAAGCTTAACACGAACAACCAACGCGAGAACTGTTGGAACCAGTCAACGATGCGATACAGAACGTGCGCAAACCCTTGCTGATATTGATCTTTGATTTCGACCTCATTGCGGATGCCGAGGATGCCAAGAAAAGGCTTCCGTGAATTATCAGGATGTTGCATCAGCGTAACTTCGTATTTTTTCTTCTCTGCTGTTGCAACTACAATCGTGTCTCCCGGTTGATGATATTGCAATTCTGTGCTGAACTCTTCAAACGTGCGTACGGGAACTGTATTCAAAGCAGTAATAATAGTGCCTGGAGCAACTCCCGCACTGGCAAACGGATAAGAGGTATTAGTATAAGCATCAAACGTAAATCCTGTTGGTTCCGTCATTGTTTGGGCAAGAGGAAAGAAAACAAGATTGAGACACAGAAGAGCAATAACGGCCAAAATTATATTGGATGATGACCCGGCGGCGAGAACTGAATATTGAGTAATATCTTTCTGTTTTCGTAAACTATTTTCATCCGGTTCAACGAATGCGCCAAGGATTGGCCCGAAAAAAACTAGGCCCGTATTTTTTACTTCAATTTTATGGGCGCGGGCAACGACGCCGTGCGAAAACTCATGAATGGCAGCAATCAGAAAGAGCGCTAATAACCACGTCCAAAAAGGCAATACTCCCAATCCCGGAACCGACATACCAGGATAAACAAACGACGCCGCAGACGCGGTATCAGGAACACGGAGAAATGTATACAAATTCTTAATTAGTAAATACGAAATAGCAATAAGACCAACAAATCCTGCTCCAACTCCAACGTATCCATACAAAATAACCCATTCCCGGAAACGGCCGGCAATTCTTTCCATTGTTTTGAGACCGAGCTTCATGCGGTAAAGGACGATAAATTTGGCTTGCACTTCGAGTTTTTTGTGGTTGAAGAGAAGAAAAAGGACAATCAGCAAGTAGAAAATGAAAACAAATTTGTACTGAAGAACAAAAGCAACAAATGGGTTCATAGCATAAAAACAAAGAGTAAAAGCTTTTATTTCTTTCGTTTTGCTAATCGAACGCCAAAACTCTACTTGCGGCGCTTCGGACGAAGTTTACGTGAGGAACATGAACGACAGCTTATTGTTCCCTGCGACACTTTCAAACTAGGCGCACGCATTTTGGACTTGCAAATACGACAGACAAAGATGCCTTTCAATTTCCGATTCATTGCTTCTTCGAATTTAACCATATGATCACTCCATTAGTATTACGCTTTCACTTGCTTCATTACTTTAGCACCCATAATCGTCCAGTATAATACTTCTCTTCCCTCAAGATGTTCATTTTGCAATTCTTCAGGAATATCCATCTCAAACGTTTCAAATGTTTCTGTATCCATAACACTCGCTTTGGTGCCGGAAACGGACAAGACTTGGGCGCTTTTCTTTTCAATAATGGGCGCTTCAACTCGGTCATGGCCAGGCATAACTACATTTCGTTTTTTGCCATCTAAAATCCCCACTGCCATCATATTGACCTTAGCATGACCGTGCTTTCCTGGACGAGACGTAGCCGTATCAGTTACTTTACAGGGAGCACCGTCAATAATGATTGTATCTCCTTTCTTGAGCGTTCCAACGCTCACCAGCTTCTTTTCATACATCTCTTCAGCCATGGAAAACCACCTTTGTTTAGATCGTTAGTAACGTCGAGGCAGAGGGGGCTGTTTTTAAATGTTTTGCTGGTGTGAGCAGTCTAGCTGCAAAAGCCTAATATTCATTTTTCGCATGATTCCAACCCCTCATCAAGTTTTTCAAGATGTTTTTCAATACTCCTCAGAACCATTTCTCTCCATCTTTGAATTGGAGGAGGATCCCGAAATAGATTCTCCTCAACTCTCTCTCTTTGAGAGTCTATCTCCTCATCAAGCGGCTCGAAGAGCTCATCTGCTTTAGCGAGAATATGTTTTTGATCTAATTTTTTGGTGATGATCTGCTGAGCACCAAAGTGTGCTGATTCTAATTTCTTCCAGAGTCGCTTTCCCCATGCTTCTAATCTTGCTTGCTGGTTAGGAGGAAACTTCACCAACTCATTTTTGTGAACATCCCATTCCGCTTTTAATCGAGGAATTTTCTTTGTGAAGTTTGGCTTTCTGTCAAAAAATAAACCAAAAATCAAATCAAAAAGAACCATAAGAGTAAAAAACAAAAGGAATACATAAATATTCCGAGGACGAAAACAAAGATTGGCTGTCGAAATCTTCTTATACCTTGGAAGAATCTTCTAAAATAATGGCATACGCAGTCACTCACGTGTTAATTCCTTTAATTATCTTGGATTTATTGCGTCATTATTTGCTTGGAAAAAAGAAGTTTCCACGATATTTAATCATCGTTGGAGGAATTGCCGGTCTTGTTCCTGATATCGACCTTCCATTGGGTGGTTTGATCAACTTACTTGCAGGAACAGAACTTCGACTTCATGGCCTATTTACCCATAGTGTTTTATTTGTGATCATATTTGCGTTGGTGGGGTTCTTATGTTATTGGTGGAATAATCAAAAATGGGCCAAGATATTTTTGGTGATCTGTTTTGGTTGGCTCATGCATATTTTTCTCGACTGTTTATTCCGTGAATCGGTAACAAGATTACTTTTTTGGCCATTACAATGGGGCGACCTATTCTGTGCCAGTTGGAATCTTTATCCGTACGCGTTAGGAATTGATGCCATCCTCTTGGTTTTGTGGTTAGTGCATGAAGAAATCCATCATTATATCAAAGATTACTTCTAGAATGGAAGATAAGATGTCCAGGATTTTCGTTTTGTTTTAGATCGAATAATTGAATTAATCTCCCGTTCGATCCTCTCTTGTTCCGGAAATAAAGATTCGGCATTGCGGAACTCTTTAGTATGAAAACGGCTGCGGCCGTTGCGGGAGGAGAACGTAAAATGTTTATGAAGAAGTTCATGATACAGGAGATAATCAAGTATCGGCGTTGGTGAATCTTGAAATAACGTTGATACCGTAATCGTATCATTGTGAAAATTATAACTTGCTAAACGGCGTTTAGCATCAACTCCCCACTGCAAGTTTGGTTTTTCCATTGCCATTTGAAAGAATTGTTCATTAACTCGACCAAACGCCTGTTCTAAGAGCGGGTCTGATTTCGTCTTCGGCGTAAGAATGGGAATTTGTCGGATAAAACTGTTATATAATTCAATATTTGGAGTGTGGTGTTTTATTTTAAGAATTTTGAGAAGCAG
>DUGB01000142.1 GCA_013331555.1 Candidatus Woesearchaeota archaeon | reverse complement strand
TACTCCATATCCTATAATTATATAACTAACCGGCAAATTTGTCAATTACTACAGGCCACGAACCCGTCCAGCCATCTCAGCTAAGACTCAAAACCCATTGACAACTATATTTAAATTAAGGCTACTCCCTCTCGTCATGCTTGTGAAAGTGGGCTGCCTGCGCAAGCAGAGATCCNNCCCGACCGGGATCGGGGATCCAGAGCTTTATATAATTCCTGAATATAAGTCCTTCCACTCAGGATTTCCTTTCTCGATAAGTTGCAGCTTCCAAGCCCTATTCCACTTTTTTAGTTGCTTTTCCCTTCTGAGAGCGTTTTCGGGATCATCGTAGTATTCGTAGTAGACCAAATTGTGCAAAGAGTACCTTTTGGTAAATCATTCGACTAAGTTATTCTTATGCTCGTATATTCTCTTTTGAAGATTGGAAGTTACACCAACATATAAGGTTCCGTTCTTTTTGTTTGAAAGAATATATATGTAGAAAGTTCTACTCATGAATAGGTACTAGATGCCAGGTCAAGCCTGGCATGACGTATGAGTGCTCAGGAGTAAAAATTACGCTCCCACGTATACTTTTTAAGCTCCTCTAATAGTTGTGGGGATAGCCTTCGGCCGTCGGAAATGTGAGAGTTGATGATGGCGTGTTTTTCACTTCTCATGCCGGGAATAACTGTGGACACCTCGTCAAAAGACAAAATGTAACGCAAAGCTAACTCAGAAAGATCGTGAGCTTCTGTGCCCAAGAGAGCCTCAAGCTCCTCCACCCGTTTTACGAGCTCCTTCTTCCTGTCCGCCGTAAAATAACAGACCCTAAAATCCCCTGGTGGAAATACCGTGTCCTCTTTAATATTTCCGGTAAGGCCGCCCTCGTCCAAGGGAACGCGGGCAATCACTCCTACGTTGTGTTCTTTGTAGAAGGGAAACATGCTCGTGGGCATCTGGTGAAAAATGTTAAAAATGAGCTGAACGGAAGAAATAAGACCCGTTTCAATTGTGCGCCGGCAGTTTTCCGGTTGGTAGTCGTTAAGAGACAGACCCCAAAATTTAACTTTTCCTTCTTTAGTGATTTCCTTAATTGTGTCCTGCCACTCGGCGTCGCCCGCGAAATTGTCCTGCCAAACGTGAAACTGCATGAGATCAATTGATTGTACTCCGAGATTGCGTAAAGACGTTTCGACAGCTTCATAGATCCATTCTTTTGGGAAGACTTCTTCGATTGGAATATGGGGAAGAGCCGGCCATTGACTGTTGAGAGGATATATTTTTGTGGCAACATAAACTTTTCTTTCTTTGGGCAGAGATTTAAGACATTGTCCAATCAGCTTTTCGCTATGATGGTTGAGGTCATCACCGTAGATGAGAGCAGTGTCAATGAAATTGACTCCTGCGTTGATTGCCGTTTGTAGTGCGTGGATGCTTTCTTGGTCGTCAGTCTTTCCCCACATACCATGACCAATACCCCACGTGCCAAAACCAAGCTCGGAGATAAGAATTCCAGTGCTGCCGAGAGGACGAAAATACATAAAGTATATCATTTACTCAAAACTTTTAAATGTGTCTTCATTTTTTGCTGGAAGATGCAGCCCAAGTTTGCTCCACGAGAGATTTTCGAACAGATTTTAGAGTGGGCAGTCATTCCTACTTTTGATTTAGTTATAGAGTACGGTGATCAAGGATTAATAATGGTTCGACGTAAGATTGAACCTTATAGTAATGTCTGGGCGTTTCCAGGATTACGCATGTACAAAGGAGAGGAGATTGTTGACACCATCAAAAGGATTGCAAAACAAGAGTTAGGATTGGAGATTGATCCATTATCGATTGTTTTTCTTGGTCAGTATGTAGGAAAATTCAAGACTGAGCATGAGCGGCAGGATTTGTCTACAGGATATTTTTTGCGTGTTTCTGAAACATTGCCGATAACTCTCAATCAAGATCATTTTTCAACATATATAATAACTAAAGTAATTCCTTCTCCGATTGGTGCGATGTATCGGTTCTACTTTGAGCGTTATTTAAAGATGAAGAGTCAGAAACTTCTGGAATAACAATGACTTCTGCTTCTTTCCTCACAGATTTTGGAATTTTGTTTTTGTTAGTTGTATTCCTTTCTCTTATCGTTAAAGTGTTCAAACAACCAATCATCATTGGCTATGTTTTGTCTGGTTTTCTGTTTACGTTTGTTCTTGATATCAGTGGTTTTAATGAGGATTTGGTTTTAGTTTTGGCGGAGTTGGGAATTACCTTTCTGTTGTTTTTCATGGGTTTGGAGTTTGATTTGCATAGTTTGAAGTATTTTGGAAAAGAAATATTGATTGCGACGTTTGTTCAGTCCATCCTGTTTTTTTNNTTATCTTTTGGCTCTTCCTTTTGGATTTACGGTTCTAGAGTGCGTATATATGGGTATTTTGTTTATGTTTAGCAGTACGCTGTTAGTGGCAAAATGGGTTGAAGATAAGAAAGAAACGGATACCCTTCAGGGAAAGGTTATTCTGACAACATTAATTGTTCAGGATATTTTTGCTTTGTTAACACTGATGATTCTTGGCACTCTCCAAAGTGATTCCCTCTCGCGTCTTTTTCTTGCGCCATTAGGAGGTATTGGGCTAATTGTCATCTCTCTTGTTCTTGCGCGGTATCTTTTGAATCCCCTGCTCCGTTTTGCGAGCAAATACCCTGAATTATTGTTTATACTGGGGTTAGGGGTTTGTTTTTTGTTTGTGGAAATTGCACCATTACTTGGTTATTCCATGACGATTGGGGCGTTTATTGGTGGTGTAACGTTAGCAAACACGATCTATCGCCATGATTTCATTGTCCGATTAAAATCATTAGTTCTGTTCTTCAATATGCTTTTCTTTGTGGGCTTAGGATTTCAAATGAATTTTAATTTAGAATGGCGTTATTTTGTTTTCCTGTTTGTCTTTATTCTTGCGGCGCTTGTTGTGAAACCAGCTATTTTTTATGTGACGTTACGTTGGCGTGGTTATGATCGTAAGACGGCGTTTGTAAGCGGCTTAAGCTTAGCGCAGATTAGTGAATTTGGAATTTTAATTATTGCGGCCAGTGGTCTTCAGAATATGAAGATCAGTTCGATTGCCATTATTTCGGTGATTGTAACGATGATTTTGTCCTCTTATCTTATTAAATATGATCTGAAGATATTCTCGGGAGCAGATCGATTTTTAGTTCCGCTTGAAAAAATCTTCTCACCGAAAAAGATGGAGTTTAATATTGAGAAAATTGGCTGCCATGTTTTGTTCTTCGGCTATCATGATCTTGGCAAAGAATTATTTGAAAAACTGCGGGCGTCGCATAAAGAGATTCTTGTTGTTGACAACGATCCGGAGAATATTCAACAGCTGAAAGAGGAAGGTATTCCTTATCTTTATAGCTCTGTTCGTGATCCTATTTTATTTGATCACATTGATCTTACGACGGTCGGACTGGTCGTTTCCAGCATTACGGATGTTCAAGATACAAAAATGATTATTCATCATCTTAAGAAAAAAAATCCTACTGCCGTGGCGATAGTTACGGCTAAAAGTTTGCGTGATTCGTTAGAACTCTATAAAGCGAGTGCTGATCATGTTATCTACCCTTCTTCTGTAAATGAGCAGCACATTTCCGTTCTGCTCGAGGATTATACGACTGATGTAAATAAAGTGCTGGCGAAAAAAGTTCAGGAAATCATGAAGTTAGAAGAAAAAGAGAAAAAAATGAACAAAGAACAGTCTTTTATGGAGATACATTCTTTTATGAAAACGATTTCAGAGGCGTATAGTTCGATTGGGAGAGAGAGGAAGTGATTATTAAAGAAACTTAACCAAGATATTTTCGCATAATCTCTGCAAACTGGTCAGGAAGGACATCGCGAGCAAAGACAATTTCCTGATAAGAAGTGGTCGGGATAGCAGTAGAGACACCTCGGGCGAAGTCACGGATCTCGCGTCCCCTTCCTAATAAAATAATGGGTGTTTGTTCAGATATTCGTCTAACTCTTTCGACAAGATCAAATCCGACTAAACTTGGATTCTGATCCCAACCTATTGGTAATGGTGGAGGGAGAGGAATTTCTAATCCAGGGGCAAGGTAAGGATTAATAACAATTACGTCGGTCATTGTTGTTTGTAAAGCCCGATATCCTTCACCTGCGGTTCTATGAGTTTCAATGACGAGTCCGGAGTTTGCTTGGAGCAATTTATCTCTATATGTTCTGGTCTCAAGGAGATAATTATCTATCCACGTGATCGTTTTTTGAGTCATACGTTGCGACTACCAACATCGGTTTAAAAGAGTTATGATAGAAAAAGAATGAATTTGAATCACTATACTGTTTCGTTTTGGATACTAAGAACAGCACCTGGCGGAATTAATTCTGTTTCGTTATTAGGACGAAGCTTATTCTCAGCAAGCATGCGTTTGTAATCATTAATAATTTCTTGGAAAATTTGATTTGAACTGTATTTTGGTTTCCAGCCAACGTGGTTACTTATCTTGGTAATATTGGGAATTTTATTCCATGCTTCTTCGTAATCCGGGCCGTAAATTTGTTTTGGATCAACACAGACGATGGGTGATTGGGAGTTAGTCATGTTCTTAATCGTTTTAGCAACGTCAAGAATAGAATGTTGATTTTCTGGATTGCCGATGTTATAGATCTCTCCTGAAATCTCACTATTCATGAGAGTTACAATACCATCAACGATGTCTTTGACATGGGTGAACGTACGTACTTGTGTTCCATCACCAAACACGGTAATTGGTTGATTGGTCAGAGCGGCGTGAACAAAGCGAGGCAAGACAAATCCTGCTTTAGAACTTTGACCAACGCCAACGATATTAAATGGACGGATAATATTGTATTTAAGTGCATGATGTTTGGCAAAATTGTGGAGACAGATTTCGGTCAAGAGTTTGGCAACGCCGTATTCCAATCGCGTGGTTATTCGATGAGGCACTGTTTTTGGAATATCTTCGCTTTGGGCGTCGCTGCCAGGATCTTTGCCATAGACTTCTGATGTGGAAATAAAGATCACTTTACTTTTGTGCTGAGCAGCATATTCAGCAACTTTCATAGTGTCATTGAGAATCATTGATCCCATCCGTCCAGCGTACTTGAGAACGCCGGCAGGCCCAACGGGACTGGCGAGGTGGTAAATTTGATCATATTTTTGGGTTAAGGGAAATTCTTCTACGGTGCAGGTATGCACTTTTCGAACTTTGGGTGATTTCCATTCGGCGGGAGTGGTAGAATGATTGGCAAGATTGTCTACGATATCAATAACGCAGTCTTCTGTTTTGATAAGGTGTTCTACNNCACTTTCGGCGAATTTCTCATGACGTCATCAAACTTTTGTGAAAATTTATAAAAAAACAACTCATTTCGTGATTCAATGTCTCTGGATGATAAATTTAACCCTAGCGATGGCAGTTTGATTGATACTATTGATGTTGCTTTCTTTCGGTTCAATCGGCGAATAGCTGTTTATTGGCAGGATAAAACGCATGCAAGTAAAACTGATTTAGAAACAATTTTGTATCTTGGAAGTGCAGTTGCGTTTGGTACATTTGTTACGCAGACTGTTCTTACTCAATACTACTATCTTGGCGTATTAAATTTATTCCCTGCGATAGATTCACTACGCAAAGGTATTATTCAATCAGCAAGACCACGGAGCGGTTTGGAGGAAGAAATTGTTTCTGAAGTGAGCGGAGTTTCACCCAAAATTTCGAAATTTTGGCATGTATTTAACTATGGTTTAGGAGCTGTTGTAACAGTAGGGGCGATAGGGTATTTAGCTTATGGTTTACTATCTGGAGATCATGGAGCAAAAATGGAATCTCTTTATACTCTCTCACTTTCAATGGGAATCCTTGGCTGGACAAGTGCTGATTACATGGCAAAATCGGACATCGGAGCACCTCCTCCAAAACCGAAAAAAGAGCCATTGGTTGATCGATTTATGAGTTGGGCAGATGGTCTTCTGCCAAAACCGTCTTTAGAACCCCATTATGCTTCGATGCACTCAGAAATATAAAAACAATTTTTATTCTACAATTAAATTTCCTTTCATGCCTTCCGCACGATGGGCGCCAACGCTGCAATAATATTCAAATGTTCCTTTTTTGTCAGCAACAAATTCTATGCTTGAAGAAAGACCTGTTTTTACTTTTTCAGTTCTAGCGCCGAATTCATCAACGACCCAGTCATGGAAGCCGCTTGTACTTGTAAATTCTATTCTTACTCTGTCACCTTGCTTAACTCGTAGCACGGAGTTATCTTCTCCCTCCATGATAAATTTGAAATTTTCTCCGGTCAGCACAAATGTTTTGATGTTGGTGGTTGTTTCTGCTTCAACCTCTGGACGCGGTTCTTCGGTGTCTGTTTCTGCAGGAGCAACATTGATATCTGCTTGTTGTTCTTCTACTTGAATTGCTGGAGGTTGCTCAACTTCGGGAACTGTTTTGGAGCAAGCGGTAAGCAGGACAATAAAGACAAGAAATGTCGCTAAGATTATTTTTTTCATTTTTACTTGCAACATTTCCTTCTATATAAGTTTTACTCTGAATTTTGTACGTCGTAGAGAACGTAACGTTCGTTTTCATATAGGATTTGATGAGGTAATTGGTTAGGCTTTTCAAAAACTCCATGGGTAATATTGTATTTCTGAGTAAGATACTCAACTCGTTCGGGAGTGAGGTCTCTATAATCAGTAATGAGGTCAGTGTAGAATGTTGGATATTGATATGTACGCTGAGGGTTCAGATCTTGGACACGTTCAAACCATTGTTGGGCAAAGTTAACACTGAATGTACTCATGGTTCCATATTTGAAGTCAAGAAACACAGAACGCTGGGCAACGTTGCGAAAGTCGCCGCATTGTACGGGAATCATAACGAGGGCATCCGCGGGGAGATTTTCCTTTGTCCATAGAGAGAGGTTATAAAACGCGGTTTGAGGGAATGTTGGGTATTGAAAATGTTCAGCGAGATCGAATGATGTTGATGAACTATAACAAGGGTCATCACTATGCTGGGTCGAGTCCTGCACGGCATAGAGAAAAGTTGTGAGGGCGAGAATCGTTGCACAAATTACGATTACCCATGGTAAAACGCTGCTCTTCTGGTCATGCATATACGTGATGATAAGAATGCTGAAGAGGAGCAAAGGAAAAAGAAGGTATGATAATGATTGCAGTAAGAGCAGCTGCTCTCCATAGAATGGGATAAGAAGGAATGAGGGGGTAAAATAACTATAAATTGCTCCAATAAGAAGAATAATGGTTGCTAGAGAGAGAATAATTTTAGTTATGAAATATACTCTGTTGTTGATGATTTTGGTGATGTTTGGTTTGAGGATGATCCAGAAAAGAAGAGGTTCAATTAGAAGAAGTAGTTTAGAATCGTACCTGATTAAAGCAACTGCGAGTGCTGATCCGATTAAGAGCGGGGCGATTTCTCTTTTGGCTTTGTATTGATGATAGGCATTAATGCAGAGGTATCCTGTGAAGATTAAAGCGAGAATAGTAAGAAAAATGGTGGGACGGAGCAACTGAGCGATGATAATCATCCTTATGGGAATGAACTCGCTGAAAACAATTCCGATGATGCCTAACGCGGTAATGAGTCCAAATAGTAACGTTATCTCTCTTTTAAATTTGCTTGGTGGAAATTCTTGTTCTGTTTTTGTATGGATGTAATACAAAAATATGAGGAATAGTAAAAATAAAGGAAGGAATACAATAACGCTGTTTGTTACCCAAGTACTAGGGAAAAAATGATCGAAACTGCGAAGTTTGAGAATGTGCAGCCAGGATTGAAATTCTTCTGGGGACGCAGTGGGTTGTTCTGAAGAGAAAATAAGATACACTGGCGGCAGGAGCAGAAGAACAAGCAGTACGCTGCCGATGATGATTTTTCTTCGCTCCGTTTTATGTTTGACGTAATTGAGTAGTCCCAGTATGCCAAAAAAGGCCGTGATATAGAGGCTGAAGAGAATGTGGATCCAAGAGGCGATGCCAAGGAGAAGAGAAGCCCAGAGATAACGCTTATGGAGGAAAAGGACGAGGGCAAGGAGGAGGAAACCCATTGCCAGATCACGATAGTAAAAATAATTCCAAATTGTGCTCATCGCACTCAGAGCAGGCTTTGCGAAGATCGTGAGGAGAACGGCACTGTAGGCGACAGCATTATTTTTGAAGAGTGTTTTCGTAAGGTAAAATATACCGATGACAAAAAGGAATGATGAGATAATGTAACCAACGAAGAAGAGAGTCTCATACGAAATGATTTTGGAAAGATAAGCGTTGGCGATAAAAAAAAAGTTAAGATCATACTTGAAAAAGGCAATATCTTTTGCAAATAAGGTTGGGTTGAGATAATGATAAGAATACGGAAGCATGAATGTGATGCGGTAATAATATCCTCGTAGCAGAACACTTAGAAAGGTGAGGATGAGAAACCAAGGGAGCTGTGGTACAACTTCGGTTTTCAGAAAATCTTTGTCTGTCATTAATCTTCTCTACGCAGCGGGTGTTTTTTCTAGAATGGCAATGGAAAGAAGACCGTACCAGCGGCGGAATGATCGCGGGAGGATTCGCTCTACTTTTTCAAAGAAAGAGAGAATTGGTTTTGGGAGTTTCGACACGAGCATATGTCCTTCAAATGAGTGGAGAGTAAATGAGGGGCGTAATTGCGGCATCATTGTACGAAGGTAGATTTTGTTGTCTTTCCCTTTTAGTTTAAGGCCGATGTCTCCTAGAATGTTAAAGATGGGAACCCATAATGGATTTGGGAACGTGAGAATTAATTTTCCACCCGGTTTGAGGACGGTGTTTATTTTATGTAACGTCTCTACAGGATGTTCCAGATGTTCAATAACATCGGCCATGAAAATGATGTCAAACGTGTTTTTGGGAAAATGTTTGATTAAGTAATTTTCATCGCCACAATATACCTTAGTGAGGCCTTTATCTTTTGCTTGCTTGATTTGAACTGGGGAAAGATCGAGGAGGGAAATGTTAGTGTAGCCTTTCTTCATGAGGTTTGAGGTGAAAAGACCGCTGCCACCGCCGAAATCGAGGATGGCGGCGTTTTTATTCTCTGGCAGTTCTTTAAGAATACGGATAAAACGGCGTTGGAAGTAATACATGTCTCTCCCCGCGTCGTAATTTTGCAGTTTGTCAAAATCTTCTTTGACTACGGATTTAAGACGATACGGCTGCTGTTCTGGCATGAGTTGAACGTCAAAATGTTGTTATTTAAATCTTGTGAAGGATTTTTGCTTGAGGTGAACAGAGATTAAGCTCAATAAATTTAAATTCATAAAAAAGTAAAAGAAGGGCTTTTGCTAAAAGCAATATTTATAAACAAATTGTTGATCATTGTATTGATATGAAAACAGTTGGAATAATTGGAGGTCTTGGACCAGAAACTACTTCGGAATTTTACTTAGATATAGTTTTCTCTTGTTATAAGAAAACAAAAAAAGCAAGACCAGGGATTATAATTTCCAGCGTTCCTCTACCCTATCAGATTGAAGAAGATTTAATTATGAGTAACAAGGGTAGTGAGCGATACATCCCATTTTTAGTTGCTGAAGCAAAAAGAATGGAAAAAGCAGGTGCAGAGTTTATTGTGATGCCTTGTAATTCCCTCCATGTTTTTATTGAAGAAATTCGGAACGCTGTAAAGATTCCGGTTTTAAGTATTATCGAGGAGACAGTAAAGTTCCTCAAGAGAAATAAATTCAAAAAAGTCGGGATTGTATCAACATCTGCAACAATTCAAAATAAATTATATGAAAACGCTTTCAAAAAAAATAATATTGCCTATGCCACTCCTAATGATTTCCAGCAGGCTAAACTGGGGAAGTTTATTCTGAATCTTGTTACTGGTCAACAGAAGAATAGTGATCGGGAAGAACTTATCAAAATTATCAATGATTTTGAAAAGAAAGATGTTGATTGCGTGGCTCTTGCCTGCACAGACCTCCAATTATTAATTCCAAAACATCCCACTTTGAAAATATTTGATACGATGAAAATCTTTGCTGATGCAACAGTTGAGAAGATATTAGAATAACCAAAGCCCTTCAATTCTGTGTTTATTGCTTACTGTGGGTGATCGGTGTCTCCATTTCAGCATATTTTTAAATGAATTCGTTTGTTGTCTCTGCTTATGACTGAATGGAAAACTGTTTCGTATGGCCATTCGCTGGCAAGCGGTTCGATGATCATTTTTCTGGGTCTTGTGCTGGGAGCGGGGTTGTCGTATGTTTTACGCATTGTATTAGCGCGTTCTCTTCCTGTTGATGAGGTTGGTTTATTTTTTTCGGTGCTGAGTTTTATCATTTTTGTTACGCTTTTTCAGAAGATAGGGACGGAACTGTCGTTGGTGCGGTATATTGCGCTATGGAAAGTTCATCAAGAAGAGTGGAAGATCAAATCCGCACTGGTGTTTACCTCACTTTTTCAGCTCGTTCTGGCTTTAGTCTATGGTGGACTTATTTTACTGTTGGCACAGTATTTAGAAACACATTATTTTCATCATCCTTTGGCGGCAGAAATTCTTGTGCCGTTGAGCAGTCTTCTTGTGCTGCTGCTTTTGGAGGATATGCCGCGCCGTTTATTTCAGGGCTTAAATAAGATGTTTTGGTTTTCTTTCTTGGAGTGGTTTAAGTCTCTTTTAGTATTGGTTTTTGTGGTTATCGGCTTTTTGTGGTTTGAGAAAACGATTATCGTTCCGACAATGGCCTTTTTGCTCGCCACGCTGATTATAGGGATTGTTGGAATTATTGTTGCTCTACGAACAACGACATTTTGGAAAGCACCTCTGAAGATCGATGTACCATTGTTAAAAGATTTTTTTCTGTTCGGCTTGCCGCTTATTTTCTTTGTGATTGGAAACAAAGTAATCGATTCAATGGACTTATTGATTTTGACCTATTTTAGGCCCCTAGAAGAAGTTGGAGTGTATAGTGTTGTTTTACCTACCGCGGGGTTATGTTTGTTTTTCTTTCGGCCACTTGCGGTGGTGATGTTATCTCTAGGAACGGAATTGTGGCGGAAAGGAGATCTCGATCAGTTACGCCGATTGCTTTCAAGAGTGTACGACTATCTGTTGCTGCTGGTCTTTCCATTTATTGTGTTAATGATGATTTATGCAGAATTCTTGCTCACTCTCTTGTTTGGTCCAGCGTACGCATCAGGCGCGACTGCTTTGAGGATTATTCTTCCTGGCGTTTTCTTTTTTGGTGCAGTGCACATGAATATTAGCGTTCTCACCGCAGTGGGAAATTCCAAAGCATCGGGAAAGATTATGTTTTATGGAGCCATTGTTAATTGTCTTCTTAATATTATTTTAATTCCTTTCTTTGGTATGGTCGGAGCGGCAGTTGCAACCTTAGTGTGCTATTTCGTGACGTTTTGGTTATCATGGATTTATCTGCACCAAGAAAACGTCCATTTAGACAAGAAGAATTTTAAGTTTTATCTGTTGTTGTTTTTGTCGTTGTTACTTTTTGTGCCGGTTTATTTCGTTCAACCGTTGATTTCAACCAGTGTTGTTTCTTTCTTGATTATCTGTACGGTGTCGTTTCTCAGTTACATAATCTTAATAAATCGTCTGGGATTTTTTAGTCTGACGGAAATGAAAGAACTCTGGGTGATGATTAAATCTTCTTTGTTCTCTTCCCGTCCTGTAAAAGAGGATAACTAATTTATGAAAGCGTTGATTGTTGCTGCGGGCAAAGGCGAGAGAATTAACACAAGCGGAGAGGTTAAGCCGAAACCGCTGTACTTTTGTGGCGGCCAGTATCTTATCGGCCACGTGATTATGCGTTTGCATCGGGCAGGGATTACTGATTTTGTGATTGTGGTTGGATTCATGGGAGATTTAATCCAGCGTGCGCTGGGTGATGGATCACAGTTTGGTGTCAAAATAGAGTATGTTCAGAATCCTGAATTTGATAAAGCCAATGGCTGGTCTGTGTTTCAAGCGCGGCATTTGCTTTCGGAACCGTTTATTCTCAGTATGTCGGATCATGTGTTTGAACCGGAAGTCGTGCAGCGATTCGTCGATTTTATGTATCGAAATAAAGGAAATTATCTTTGCACTGATCGAAAGCTAGATTTAATTTCAGATATGGACGATGCAACAAAAGTGTGGGAGGAACATGGGCAGATAATTCGTATTCACAAAAAATTGGAGCAATTTAATACCATTGATTGCGGTATGTTTTGTCTGACACCAGATTTTTTTCGTGCACTTGAGGTTCGTCAGACGCAAGGGGATTTTTCGATAACCGGCGGAGTGCAGCAGCTTGCTGATGAAAAGTCCATGAAAACATATGATATTCAAGAAGGGTTGTGGATTGATGTGGACACACGCCGAGAGCTGGCGCTGGCGGAAGAGCATCTATTATTGTCGATTCCACGACGCTAACATTTTTAAATAGAAGTGAGGGACAATATAATTATGGCATCGGAACGATTGGAGTTAGTATCTTTAAAAGAATTAAAGCAGAAAAATGGAATTCATGCTGAATCTCTGGTGCTGCCGCAGTTGAAGTCAACAGATGTTATTTTTATGCAGCCCGTTTCCCGGCTTGACACTCATCGCTATTCGCGAGGAATATTACTCTTGTCGGCGTATCTTGAGCAGCATGGCATTCCAAATATTATTTTCGAATCTCATCGTTTATTGTCAAAGCCAATGGTGTGGCACTTCCCTTCTCCCGAGCAAGTACAAGAGGTTGAATCAAAGCTCTTGGAAAAAGTTGTTCAATGGAAAACGAAGATCATCTGTTTTACGTGTTCGACAGTTGAATTTAATGAAACGATTGAGTTTGCGAAGAAAATTCGCAAGGTTGTTCCCAATGCTGTTTTTGTTGCGGGCGGGTATCATGCCGATGCTTTTCCGGAAGATTTTTTGAATAATGGGTTTGATTATGCCGTACGCGGCGAGGGAGAGTTAACAATCTTAGAATTATTCCAAGCTTTGTTTGGCGGGAGAAAAGATTTTCCAGCTATTGACGGTTTGGCATGGAAGAAACCAACTGGTGAGGTTGTGGTTAATAAGCGCCGAGCACTTTTGGCTGAGTTTGATGAATTGCCTTTACCTGCGTATCATAAAATAGATATGCCGCACTATCTGAAGATCTGGGATGGTACGTTGCGGGGAATTCCCTGTCGAGGGGCACTTTTAGAAACGAGCCGAGGATGTCCTTGGAGCTGTAACTTTTGCAGTTGTCCAACAATTGCCGGCCATCGGATGCGTTATCGTTCTGAAGAATCTCTTGACACTGAAGTAAAATTGTTGAAAGAAAAGTATGGTGTTGAAGGGTTTATGTTAACAGATGATATGTTCACTGTGAGTATGGATCATATCAAGAAAGTTTCCCGCGTGATGAAAAAGCATGGTATTGTGTGGACAGCTCAAGCGAGAACTCATGCTGTAACTGAAGAAATGTTGCGGGTTATGAAAGATGCTGGTTGTGTTCAAATTGATTTTGGTGTGGAATCTGGTTCGCAAAGGGTTTTGGATGAGATTATTAACAAAAAAGCGACGACAGATCATGCCCGACAGGCCTTTGCGTTATGCAAGAAAGTCGGAATTCGAGCGATGGCAAATTTAATGTTGGGTAATCCTACAGAAACAGAAGAAGAAATGAAGCTGACTCTGGCGTTAGCAAAAGAGATCAAGCCCGATTATGTCTTTTATTCTATCGTTGCTCCGCTTCCGAATACGAAGTTATATGAGATGGTTAATGCGATGCTACCTGAGGATAACAAAATTACTGTTGAAGATTATAAGAGTATTGACTGGACCGGCAAGAATTACTCTGAGAAGCTCAATTTCTCTAAAGTTAAAGATCTTTCGCGAATTCATAAAATCTTTGAGCGGGAATTGCATGGTTTAGTGTTGCGTAATGCGGTTAAGAATAATATCTTTTATTTTAAGATGATGCTGATGCTCCCTCATCGGATTGAGAAACTTCGCTACTTAGGCAAGAAATTGTGTAATTTCTTTGTCGTTAAGCGAATCTTCGGAAAAGATTTACGGTTGTAGGTATATGATGGTAAAAAAATTACGTGTAGATTATTTTCCTGCCCGCTGTGTCGGCAATGGAAATTGTGCGGCAATAGCACCGGAACAATTCGCGCTGGTGGGTGAAAAAGCGATTTTGAAGCGAGGAAAGACAGAAAACGGCGTTTCTTTCTTGGAAGGAGAATTTCATTCTCCAGAAGATATATTAGCTGCAGGACAGGGTTGTCCAGCGAATGCTATTCAAGTTACGGATCTTGAAACAGGAGAGGTTTTGGTTTCTGCAGATGTTAATGAAACAACTCTGAGGGAAGTCGTTGCCAAGTATGATGATGCGACAGAATTCGTTCTTGATCCTGCAGGTTATTTTTTAGTTCGCATAGATAGTTCTGCCAAAGTTATTGAAATTGGTTTTTGCAATGGACGAAATAAATTAGTGCTTAAAGTGGTTGGAACAAAACCGTTGGATATTTATCATACAATTATTGTTCATGAAAAGTTGAAATTGCGTCCAGAGCATTATGCGTATTTAGGTAGGGAATTGCAGAAAGCCTATATTGCCCTGCAGAAAGGCATTGCGTATGTTCAGGATGATGAATTGGTGCTGTAATTTGGTTTTATCCCTCTTGCTTTAGTGAAAAGATACTGTAATACTTTCTTCTCGTTGCCCATGCTTTTGAATATTTTTTTGTCAGAGACAGTGCGGAGCTGCTGTACGCGCCGTCGTTTTTGGAAGGTTCTTTTGAAATGAGTTATATTCCATCCCCAGGCACTAAGAGTCGATTTCAGCAACGTCCATTTGAATGTCACTCCATAGATCATAATTTTTAGAAATCTGGGTATACAAAAGAAAGGAGACCAGAGGATGAGATTCTTTGTTTCGATGTCTTTCAAATATGTTTGGATAATATTTCGCTCGACAAGGTAATTCAAGCGTGTGCTCGTAAAGAATAAATTGGTTGTAGAACTTGGCTGGTGATAGAGTCTCGCTTTCGGGGCACGGTAAAACATGTGGCCGAGCATACGAATGCGGTATGCTAAGTCAATGTCCTCAACAAAAAGAAAGTAGTCTGGATCAAAGATGTACTCTAGGCTTTTTGCGAATGATGTTTTGAGTAAAGGAACGCCCGTATAGGCTTCTTCAGTAGCGCAGAGATTTTTTTCTTCGGTGAGGTTTTCGTAATGATCTGCGCCTTGGTAGAATGTTCTGGATATGTACTTGCGGGTGTACATCAATTTACGTGTTTGCATGTTGTAAATTGCCGGAGCGGCAATGACGGCATCAGGATGTTCTACGAAAATGTTGATTAGTTCTTGGATGCAGTCAGGGTCAAATTCAATATCGTTGTTAAGGAAGAAGCAAAATTCTCCCGTACAGTGCGGAAGCGCTTTGTTGAAAGCCCCATAAGCGATGTTTTCGGACATCTTTACGATTTTGACAAATGGATATTGTTTTGTAAAGAGCTCGATGCTATTATCTGTGGAAGCATTGTCAATGACAATGGTCTCGATTTTATCTTTAGGGTAGTGCAATTTTTTGATTGATTCGAGAATAATTGGCGTAATGGTTGCACCATTGTAATTGAGAACAAGAAGTGATACTTTTGGATGGTTTTTCATGGTTTTCTAGGATGGTTTAGGTTCATAATGTTTTTAAGCAGCGAGAGGGAGAAAGTTCTCTTTTAAATATTGTGCAAATGTAATTCCATGGGACAAACACGATCTCTTTCGTTGTGGATAGTACTTTTATTAGCAGTAGGAGTTGGATTAGTCTATTTTGTTCCTCATGTTGTTCAGTTGCTCTGGGGAGATAACTATAATCCATTGGAGCCAACGGTGTTTGGGCCTGATGAGGCGTTGTATACGGCGGGAGTTCGGGAAGTGCTGGAAGGGAACTTTTTGCCGTCAGATTTAGCAGTAGTTGAGCATAAAGAAGAATCTTTTTTTTATCCTCCATTGCCGTTTATGGTGATGGCATTATTTACGGTTCTTGTTGGTGGTGTTTTTTCAGCGTTGATTATGGCGGATGTTGTATTTAGTGCATTCGGNNGCTTTTTTCTTGTTTTATGTTATTGCTCGACGTTTGTTAAAGAGTGATCATTTAGCGGTAGTATGTTCACTAGTGTTTGTGTTCTTCTACCGTTTTTTTATTCCGGTTGGTTTTTCTTCTTTTTCAAGTGTGTTTGATCACGTTGTACACAATTTATTTTATACTGGCGGTACTCCGGCGTATCTTTGGTTTGCGCGTTTTGTTCATCCACAAATTCCGATGGTTTTGTTTCTCGGCTTTTTAGGAGTGCTGTTTGTTGCGTTTGAACAGCGGAAACGTTGGCAGTTTCTTACTGCTGGGTTATTGTTTGGGTTGATGTTCTATAGTTATTTTTACCTGTGGACGTTTGTTGCGGCTTTCTTAGGGATTTTATTTGTTGTTCTCTATGTTCAAAAAAAGAAAACATTGTCGATGTCGGTGTTATTTAGTGGCATTGTTGGCGTTATCGTTGGTATTCCTTACTTAATTCATTTTTACTTTGTGAGCGGGGCAGATTTAGCGTTGCGATCAGGTGTAGAGGTTGGGCGTTTTGTGGAGCCAATCTCTGTTGTCTATGCGGTTTTGGTTGTTCTATTGATTGTTTTTACGCACATTCGAAATAATGCAGCGGTGTTTCTAGCGAGTTTGATGGCTGCAGGTATTGTTGCGTTGAATGTTCAATTATTGTTCGGGTATACGGTTCAGAATAATCATTGGAACTCGCGAATAATTGTGTCCGTGTTAATTTTGTTGTTTTTTTATGGTTTTTCTCGTCTGCTCCATTTCTTTCGAGCTACGTCTTATCGTGTTTTGTTTTGGCCGGTTGTTATTTTATTGTTTACGATGGCTATTCACTTGCAAGTCCAGGAAGTAATTTCAGTTCATGATGCAGTGCATTTTTCTCCGGCAGAACAGCAGCTTTTGGATTGGATGAGTAATACTTTTACACCTGATGATGTGCTTTTAAGTTCTGACCTGCGTTGGAATGTGTTGATTCCGGCATATACTGCGGGCAATGTTTATTTTCCGTATGGAGCAATGACGTTAAGTTCGGATGAAGAAATGCAGGAGCGGTTTGTGTTGACGTATAAATTTTTAGGAAAGAGTGTTGATGAAGTTCAGAAACAGTTAACAGCGAACAGTGCTTACACGCGTTCAGCACGATCGGATCTGCCATTAGATAAAAATTACAATTCTTTTTTGCGGTCGTATATTTTTGTTGATACTATCTATCCGGTTAAGGTAGGTGTTTTTAGGAAGATGCATGTTTACAATTCAACGCTGGTTGATGCGTTGATAATGCGATATGAAGCAGAGGAGTTCTCTGTTGCTAATCTTTTTAAGTATAAAGTTGATTATGTTCTTCTTGTTGGTGATGAGAGAAAATTGCAGAGTGGTCTTGTTAATGATCTTCGTCAGCAGGGTTACAATATGACGATGGTTTTTGAGAATGATGAATTTGTGATGTTGGAGATTAATGTTTAATAATTATTCCATTTTTCATAAATCCAGTACGAATATTTGCTCCATTCTTATTCATTCGTTCTAGAGCATCTGCTTGGGCGTCTGCAGGAAGTGCGCGTAGGAACACACCTACAGCATCAGCGATAAGAAATTTGGAAGGATCATCTATTCCTGGTTTGTAATGGTCGATGAGAAACTGAGGAAGATCGTTTCGGCGAACTCCATAGACGCGTTCGATAGATTTTGGATTTGCTTTTGCGCGTAGTTCTTCTAAGGGCATTTCAATAGCACAGTGCCATGTTACTTGTGAACTGACAAAATCCATCGCACCATGAACTCCTGTTGGAGTCAATTCTGTTGGAGTTATTCCTAATTCACGCTGTATTTTTTCTCGGATTTGTCTTTCAGGATCAAAAGTACCATTTACTATTACGCCCATTCCGGCGGCGGAAGAATCCAATCGTCTGCTGGCTAAAAGTCCATCTGCTCGTTGTTGGATTAGATAGTAACCATCGGCAGTGAGGACAGCACAGCCAACTGCTGCGGTTAATTGCTGCTGAGCTTGTTTACTGAAAAGTCTTTTGTCTTGGGCAACCGCTAGATAGTTGGCGTATTCTGTCGTTCCATATCTAAGATTGTCTGTCGTATCTCTTAGCCAGCCTAGAGTCCCGCTTGTCCAGCCTTTTGAAGCAGGTCCATTTGGTGTATTCCATCTTTCTCTTACCCATCTACGATCGTTAGCAGTGAACGTCGAGGTTATATCTTCTGCTGGATCATACTGTACTTTAGCGAGAAGTTCTCCTCGGTTGTTTTTTTGATTGAATAAGTAGAGGGGGTCGAGTTGCATATTAGTTTCTGGTGAGCATTTCTATCATTCTTCCAAGGTTACGATATTTGTCTATTTCATATTCATCTGTAATCTTTTTTTGATCTAATGCACGATGCCGTGTTTTCATTACATCTAATAAACTCTGTGCGTACCTAGGACCGGGTGTAGGGATTTCACTAATTGTCTGTAGAAATCTACTAGTGCATAACTACTTCCCAGAGTTCGACTATCTGTACCAGTAACATCTGCCGCGACAACTTTTGATAAGTCTGTTTTAGGGGTAAAAAGCCGTACTCTACCTTCTACGGATTCAAATGTTCCAACAATAAATGTACTTGGAATTTCTAAATGGCGTCCTTCGTATAAAAATTGGTTATGATGGTTGTTTGATTCTGGTTCTAAATTGTGTCCCGTTCTCCATTGGGTTGTTATAATTAAAGCTACATCTTCTCGTTCTATGCCCTCTTTATATGCACCTGTTTGTACTGGTGCGAGACTGACAGATGCAGGAGAACTCATTCCACGGAAGAGCGGACCATACTGCCCTTCCATTTGAATACCATTACCCCACGTAACACTATGAAGGGTAACACCTGCTTTATCGAGAGCTCTAAAATCAACAGAATCTATTTGACCTGTATCTGCAACTTGATACGCTTCTCTGCTCATTTCTCTACCGCGTTCGGTAAATAGTGCAGTCCATTCTTTAAATTGTAATTCTTTACCTAACACTGCTCCGATAGAATCTAATGAAATATTAGTATCACTTCTTTGTTTAATGCGTACAAAAGAGTGATCAGAACAATATGCAACAAGAACTTCATCAGTATTCCTAATATCCATACGATCAAGCAAGTGTTCTGAGGATTGCGGCCTTAATAACAAAAGAACATATGACGTTGCCTTTTGCCCGTTTCGCGCTACGGACCCATACAGTGC
>DUGB01000076.1 GCA_013331555.1 Candidatus Woesearchaeota archaeon | reverse complement strand
AAAATGTCAAACATGAGTTAATGAAAAGACTTATCTAGCTGAGGAAAGAAGTTCATGTACTCTATGCTACAAGCGGTGACGCTCAGGGATTAGCTCAAGTGAGAGAACAAGAAGTGTGTAGGTCAATGAGCGTTATTGGCGTTAGTTCTGAAAATGTCCATTTTTTAAGAATTCCAGAGAGAAGAGTTTTGGATCAATTGGATCTGATTGTTCGTGGTATTATTGCTCTTGCACAACGTTATTCTCTTGATTGTGTTGTTGGTCAAGATTATGAAGGGGGGCATGAAGCTCATGATGCGATTAGTTTCTGTGCTTCGGAGATTGTTCGATTACTGCGGATTCAAAATCATTTTGTTTTTCCTTTGTATCATGGAAAACCGCAAGAAAGAAAAGGTGCCCGATTCAAGCCATCGCGAGTAAACATTATTTCTTTACTTTTATCTTCCTCTGAAAAGCTGTTGAAAGAACGTGTTTTGCAATGCCACCACAGCCAGCAGCTGCATTTTGATGGGCTTACAAGATCGGCAGAGGACTATTATGCTCTTCTTCTTGAGCGAGAGGTTTATTATCGAGTTAAGATTCTGATTGTTTACACTGAAAGACCTCTGGCAGAAGTAGGTTATGAGTTTCACCGCAACGGTTTCACATTTGCTGATTTTTTGAAGGCGATTGAGGCATATTATCCTCATTCACCAAGATAATCAACAGACAGTGTTAACTTAAAGGCAGGTAGTGCGTATTTGCCTATTGTGTTTGCCTCGCAGAGTTGAATAAAACGACCTGAGCCGAACAAAGTGAGGCGAAGTTGAGGAGTGGACGAGGCTTCGCACTGCCGTCCGCCGACAAGTTAACAGTGTCAATCAACACAATCTTTTTATATCTCTATTCTGTTCTTTTCTTTTATGGCAAAGCAAAAAAGAGTGTTTGGATATGAGTTGTTGTTGGATTGTTATGATTGCAAGAAAGGAACGTGCGATGATTTGACGCTTTGTTATAATTTCTTAGATAAGTTGGTTGATTTTATTGGGATGGATAAGCAAGAAGAGCCGACGATCTTTCGTACGGATGCAAAACGTTTTCCAGGTAAAGATGGATTAAGCGGATGGGTGCCGTTAGCGCAGTCGTCTATTGTGATTCATACGTTGTCAAAACATAATTTTATTTCGTTAGATGTGTATACCTGCGGTAATTTGGATGGAAAGAAAGTGGTGACGTTTGTGAAGCGCTATTTCAAGCCGAAGAAAATTGAAAATCAATTTTTAGAACGGGGACTGCATTATTATTAGGATGGCTTAAATCTATTCTGATGCGTCGTTATGTCCTTACCATATTCCCGTTGAATTAGACTTCGGATAAATTCTAACTTTTCTGCACCTTGGTATGGCGAGGCGTTTGCTCTTCCGAGAGCATACATTAACTTTTGGGTTGCTGCTTCCATGGTCAGATCACCAGCTGATATTGCTCCTGCTTTGAGTGGAGCAGAGCCAACAGCATAGACTCCCATATCTGCTGCTCCGAGCTGGCAATTTGTGACGACGAGAACTGGTTTCCCTGCCCTTGTTGCATTTTCAATATGAGGAACAAGTCGATCCTGGATATTTCCCGCACCGTATGCGCCAACAACGAGGCCGTGTACTTCGTCATCATCAGCGTATCGCTCAAAGATTTTTGTACTTGTTCCTGATGATTGTTGATAAAATTCTATGTTTGTGTCAAAATCAATAGAGAGAACAGGGTCACCATTATACCTTTTAATTCTATGCTCTGCAAGCATAACATCAATGCCAATTTCACCAACCGGCTGTACCCGCGGTGAGGAAAATGCATTTAATCCTTGTTCACTCTCTTTTATTGCTTGGTTTCCCCGGACAATTTTGTCTCCAAAAGAGATTACAATCTCTCCTAAATCCATGGTTGCAGCTTTTGTGGCATAATATAAGTTATTTGGTGCGTCGCTTCCCGGTTCGAAAATTGATTTCTGAGAACCGGTCATAACAACAGGTTTTCCCACATTTTGAAGCATATAATTTAATGCTGCCGCGGTGTCGGCCATAGTATCTGTTCCATGAACAATCACAAATCCGTCATAACGCAGGTGATTATCATAAATCAACTTTGCTAACATCGCCCGATGCTGTGTGGTCATATTGGTGCTGTCAATGTTCGCTGGCCGCTGTACAGAAATATCGGCCAGATCGTTGATTGATCCAACTAATTGCAAATAGTCTTTGTCTGAAGGTCTGAAAACTCCATCTAAACCTCTTTCTTGACCGACAGTCCCGCCAGTCTGAATCATTAGAATTCTTCCTTTGCTCATAACGAGAATTTTTTCCTCTTTCCTCTTTATAAATATTTTGCTAATAATTACTTTAGAATAGCAATAAACATCAAATTGTTTTCTCTTGCGGATCCATAAACACTTTTTTTGTTTTAATGGCGAGTCCTTTTTGTTTGGTGTTTATTTCGACACCGGACATTAAAGCTTCACCCATGGCGACAAGCTCATCATTGAGAGTCATAATTGCTACAGTTTCCCCTTTACGAAAGTTTTCGAGTTTGCTAATACCGGGAATACCAACATCCCGGCCGTGTGTTACGCTGTTGATGGTGGTGTCGAAAATCCAACATTTAGGAAGGTATTTCAGGGCATTTTCAATAGGTTGAATACAATGGAGAAGATATTTCGGATTGTTTTCGGTGGTATAGTAATGATGGGCATCGAGGAGATCATTGAGCGTGACAAGGTTGTCTTTCTCCGTAAAAGGGCCCGCTTGGGTTCTTCTCAATTCGGCCATATGGGCGCCGATGCCAAGCTCTTTGCCGATGTCGTCACACAATTTACGGATGTATGTTCCCGCTTGACACTTGACGCGGAAGAGGACGTCTTGTTTTTTGATTTCAAGAATTTCAAGCTCGTAAATTTCGCGTTCTCTGAGCTGGCGTTTGACGGAACTTTTGAGCGGAGGAAGTTGTTTTATTTTGCCGATGAATTTTGTGATTACGGTGTTGAATTTGTCAAGGTCAAATTCTTTGTGAATGTGCATTAAACAGATGTACTCTTTTGGAGCGGTGAGCAAAAATTCAGCGATTCTTGTTGCTTTTCCGATGGCAACAGGCTGAACGCCGCTGACTTGCGGATCTAATGTTCCTGAATGGCCTGCTTTTGTGGTGTGAATTATTTTTTTGACGTAATCGGCAGTTTGGTGAGATGTTGGTCCTTTTGGTTTGTCAAGATTAATTATTCCGTATTGGAGAAGTTCAGTGATGGTACGTTCTGAGGGATGTTTTCCGAATGTTGTTTCGGCTTGTTTTTTGATAAATAGTTGCAGTTTGGCCATGAAGACGTTGGAAAAATCGAGCGGATGATAAAAAGATATTGTTTAGAAGAAAAGAATTATTGTTTTTTTGGTGTTTTTGCTTTCTTTGGTTCTTCGTTTGCTTTTGTTCCAAAGAGGTTTGCCGTTACTGTGCCTTTGTCGTTTTTACTGGCGGTTACTTTGACGTGATGCGGCGGGTTTTGAATGCCGTGTTTCCAAAGTTCCTGGTTTAATTCTTTGCCTAAACGGACGTCTTTTGATTTCATATGACGCTGCAGAAATTGACGAAGGGCAATAACTGCTTTACTAGTGCGCTTCCAGCGCGGTGCTTTTTGGTATTCTTTCCGTAAAGGCACGGTGTACGTACGTTCAGGAACAGCAGTTGTTTCTTTTTTTGCCATGGTGATTATGCTCTGATTTTTGTTCTACGCCAGTGGCGTTTTACTTCAGTGTGACGAGAAGGGTGCACACGCATGCCTTTTCCATAAATCTTGAATACTGTCCAAAACGGCGCCCATTTTGTTTGCGTTCCGGCTTTGATTAAGCGTTTCTTTTTTGATGGATGTTTGAATGTTGCCATTGGTTTTATGGTTGCTCTTTATGCTCTTGTTTAGCGATCTGGACAGCGATTTTGTCTAAGAATGATGTGCCTTTTGGGGTGAGGACGCGTCCTTTGTCAACGCCTTTTTGGGCCTGAATGAGGAGTCCTGCTTTTTCAAGTTGTTGAAGAATAGTACGAATGTTTGAACCGGATGCTTTGTAGAAACGTTCTGGTTTGTGGCCGCGGTTTTTTCTGCCGCCAAACTTGGTGCGGAGGTGCTGTGTGCCAATTGGTCCAAGTTTCGCTACTGCGCGAAGAATTGCTGCGGAACGGATGTACCACCAGTCTTCATTTTCCGGTAATCTTTCTTTAAAATGACCTGTTTTGACGAAATTAGCCCATTCTGTAGGCTGGACGAGTTTTTGTTTTTTGAGCTCGTCGGCGGTTTTGGTAATCAAATCAGCCGGATCAACGAGTAAGATATGCGTCATAGATGGCTTTGGATAGTGGGTTCTTTATAAAGTTTTCTGGTTCGGTGCGGAGATAATGAAATGTGTTTTTGAAAAAATGCTCCTTCTTTGATGACAGTATCTCCGAATAAGAAGTACCTTTTAAAAGTGGTAAGGAAAACCTTTAAACTTTTGTTATTTATAATCCATTATGAACCGTGAAAGCCTTGCTTTAAATCTTAATGCTTTACGGCATTTTATCAATAATTCTCTGGGGGTGCATAGATCGAGTCACGAAGTGACTGGATTTGAA
>DUGB01000112.1 GCA_013331555.1 Candidatus Woesearchaeota archaeon | reverse complement strand
ACAAAAAAAGAAATAGAAGAAATAAAATCTTCTTCGGAGGCGGATTCAAAAGGAACAGAGGCGAAAGCCGACGGGACTGTGGAAATCAAGTCCGACGAAGCTGAAACAGAAGAGAAGGTTGTGCTCTCTGATTCAGTAGCAATCTACGAAGAGTACTTGAAGCAGGGGAAAATAGTACCCGCGCAGAAAGAAGCCTTCATAGCATTGTGCGACACCATAAAAACAATCCAACTGTCTGATTCATCGATCGATATGAAAAAGATGTTAGACGGTTTTATGGCATCTCAACCGAAGTTAGTAAACTTTAGTGAAGATGGCACTGTTGAAAATCCTGTAGAAAAGAAACCAGATGAAATTGCAAAAATTGAAGAAATGCCTACAGAAGTAAAGGATTTTTACATGGGCAAAATGAATCTTTCTGAAGAGAAAGCTAAGGAAGCTTGGCTCCATGCGAAGGAGATGAGCTCTGAGAAAAAGCAAAAATCAACCATTTTTGAGTAAATTATTAGTTAAGTAAATTCACAAGCACATGACAGCATTAAGCGCAGCATACGAAGCAGAGCGCCAAGATGGAGAAATTGTGGATGTTCCTGTAAAAGCGAGTGCAGTTATCTACAAAGGTGGCTTGCTCGTTGACAAAGGTACTGGTTATGCGGAACCGGGAGATGATGGCTCAGGCTATACTTTCTTAGGTGTCGCAGTTGAAAGTGCTACTGGCACGGCTTCTGATGGTGGTGTCACCGTTAGAGTCTACAAGACTGGTTCGTTTAAGTACACCCTCGCGGGCGGTGCTACTCAAACTAATCTTGGAGTCAGAGTGTACGTTTCAGATGACCAGACTGTTGGAACTTCTTCAACAAACTCTATCGCTTGTGGATACATCGTCAAAGTCGTGGACGCGACCTATGTCAAAGTCCGAATCGATTCTGACGTTAGATAAACTCATATGTTAGTAAAAAGTGATATTCCGAAACTGTTACTCGCGGGTATGCGTACTGAGTTTATGACTTCATTCGAAGCCGCAGAAAAGCAATATTTGAATATTGCCACAGAAATTAAATCGACTAAGAGTGAAGAAACGTATCCCTGGCTAGGTGCAGTTCCGAAGATGAGAGAATGGAAAGACGAAAGAACACCGCAAGGTTTGCTTGAGCACAATTTCACAGTTCCGAATAGAGATTTTGAAGCTTCCATAGCCGTCGATCGCAATGCGATAGAAGACGAGCAATATGGACAGATCGAAATCAGAACGAAAGAGCTTTCAGTAGAAGCTGTTCGTTTCTTCGATGAGTTAGTGTACACTCTTATTCCTGAGGGTGTCAATACGACTGGCTCAGCTGGGTCATTGTTCGATGGTAAAACAGTGTCGTGTTACGACGGCAAAGCATTCTTTGCTACGAACCACAGCGAAGGAAATTCTGGTACTCATTCCAACAAGGGTTCGACAGCATTGTCTGTTTCCGCACTTCAATCAGCTATCACGGTCATGAGAAAGTTCAAAACTGACCAGGGTAAACCGGCTGGAGTTCGTCCGAACATTATCGTTGTTCCGCCTGATCTCGAATGGACTGCTAAGAAACTTATTAACTCTCCTGCTGATCCCTCTGAAGGTACGACTACTGCATTCAATGCAGTAAACACTATCTACAAAGGATTGACAGTCGTTGTTAATGATTATCTTACAGACACAAACAACTGGTATCTTTTCGATACTCGCAGCGTTGTAAAGCCGATTATTCTTCAATTACGAAAGGCTCCGATGTTCAGTCAATTGACTGATGGCACGGAATCTGAGTTCATGAGGAAGAAACTTTACTTCGGTGTAGATTGGAGAGGTGCAGCTGCATTCGGAGATTGGAGACGAGGATACGCATCTATCGTTACCTAGAAGTAATTTGAAGTACCACTCACTTTATAACTCAGAAGTGGAAATAAAAGGCTCGCAGTTATTGCGAGCTTTTTATTTTGTACATTTTTTTAAAAGTATGATAATATAAACACATATGGAAAAAACTGTTGCAATATGCATACCTACTATTGGAAATCTACATTGGCGATTTGCAGCAGATTTGATGGCTCTTCAACTGCCAAGCAACACTCGCGTGATTTGGCAAGTTCGAACAATGATTGACACTGCTAGAAATTTGTTAGTAAAAAAAGCATTGGAAGACGTGACAGTCACTCACATTCTGATGATTGATGACGACATGACATTTGAATCAGATTTTCTATTGAAATTAATTGCACACGATGTCGACATTGTCGGTGGTCTGGCATTCAAACGAACACCCGATTATCACCCGTGCGTGTACAAAAAAATAAATAGCACTGACGATCACACACCTATTTTTCCAGAAGTTTTTCAAGAAGTTGATGCAATCGGAACGGGTGGAATACTCATCAAAAGAGAAGTTTTTGAAAAAATTAGGTATCCTTTTTTTGAGACTTGGTATGCTGAGGATAATCCAGATAAACATTTTTCAGTCGATTTTGATTTTTGTCTCAAAGCAAAAGCAGCGGGTTTGAAAATCTTTGTCGATCCAGAAGCTTCGATGGGTCATATTGGCGAAGCTCCGATTGTTATAAAACAGACATTTTTAAATCGAATGCAAGAAATAAAAGCTAAAAAAGTATAAATATCTTGTATTTCGGAATATAATAAATAATAAGATTATTAATCAATTAACACAATTATGCAAGCATACAAAGTTACATCGACAGGAGTAGTCTTAAGTTCGAAATGTTACGTAAAAGGAGTTACGATTGTCGCAACCTCTGCAACATCTTCTAT
>DUGB01000107.1 GCA_013331555.1 Candidatus Woesearchaeota archaeon | reverse complement strand
ACCTACCGTACTCTGCGCGGAGAAAAGAAACTTTCCAAAGAAAATATTTTAGATCTTCCTTCTCCGAATCAAATTTATAAATTAGTCAAACAAGGAAACAATGCATTCTGCATTATTGTAGTAGATGTACAAGGAAAGAAAGATAAAATCAGAAAAAGAATACGATATGAAATTCTACTACCAGATTTACAAATAATTAATACCCTTCATCCAGGAGCAACGTATATCTCATATCCAACTGGAGTTGCGGCAGCGGTATTTACTTCCAGTTTGAGCAGGATAAAAAAATACGGAGTTTTTCCACCCGAAGCAGTAGCTGTTGATGTACAAAAATATCTTTTTGAGCAATTACAAAAATCAGGGTTGGGAATCAACGTAATTAAAGAATAAGAGTGGTAAAGAATAACTATCTCACTACCTAAATAATTAATAAACCATTCTTAGTCCCTTTGACTCGCATGAATCTTCGTGCAGCCCTTCTCAGTGTACTACTTGCCGCGTATACCCCCCTTTGCTGGAGCAGCAGAACCAGAAAAGAAAGAAGATCCTCAAACTCAACAACAACACCTTCGAAGACCGGCCCCTTTCATTATGCTTAGTTATGGTCTTTCTTATGTTGACATTAAAACTCAAAAAGAAAGGCCTTTCCTAGAAGGAGTGTCGTACACTCATGTTACCGTCGCTCTCATTAATAGAGAGTCATACTTCAGAATTGGTTTTAGTGAAGAAGATAGTGAACGTGATTTAGGAGAAGACACAATTACTATTTCTGGAGTTGACATTGAAGGGAACAATCACGCTAAAGATTATATAGCCACATTAGCACTGGGAAAAAATTTACTAAGACGTGAAATGGAATATGGTAGGCTAGAGCTATTCGTTCAAGTCGAGGGAGGAATAGACCTTGAAACAAAATATCTTGAAACCGCGAAGGAGAAAGAAGAAATTCCACATAATCCTGATTTGGATTTTCTGTATGGACTTGGATTGATGAGTTTGACGAGCACCACATTTTCAAGAGCTCCTATCGGAGATTGGGTTAATCACGTGCCGTATTTAGGGGATTTAGAAATGGGTTTTATTAGTGAAATAAACCTTCGCCGAGTCAATATCACCAGGCTAAACCCAATTAATGGAGGAAACACTGCCATTGTCGGAACACTTTCATTCTTCATCGCCCGCTAATTCTTCTTCCTCAACAAAGGAACAACACCATACGCTAAAACTGCCCCAAGTAAAAGAATAATCCAAAAAACAAACGGAGTAATAATTGTAAACGCGAACAACACCAAATTCACAATAACAATAATCACTCCGAGAAGTCCAACTAAACGCAGGATTTTTTCATTCATTGAGTAATCAACGTCCTTATCTTCTTAATCGCCGTTCCACGCGGCAATCTTTCCTCCAGACCAGAAGTCATATCTCGCAGGAGAATTTCTCCTTTCTTTAATTCATCATCACCGATGATCACGACCAATGGTATTCCTAAAGCATTTGCATACTCGAGATTCTTACTCACCCCTTTCTTTCCTAATGAAATATCAGCAGGGATATCACTATCACGCAGCTCTTGAACAAACTGAAGCGAAGCTGCAACAGTATTAATGGGCAACACAAACACACGCGCAGGAGTTTTCGCAACCAATTTCTCTTTTCTTCTGAGTATGTCCATGATTGGTTCTAAACCAAAAGATAACCCTACTGCTGGAATCTCTCGCCCGCCACCCATAAAACCACCAATCATCGTATCATAACGGCCACCACCGGCTAGCGAAGAAGGAAACGAGCCATCACTCAAGTACACTTCCATCACCGTTCCAGTATAATACGCTTGGCCGCGCACCAAAGTACGATCAAAGAGAACTTTACTCTTTAAACCCATTAATTTCAACGCTGTAAGATACTCAAACAATTCTTTGAGTTCAGCAAGACCTTCTTTTCCTTCCGTTGATGTCATCGAATTCTGAAGAGCATCAGGATCAATAGTAGAAGAAACAAAATCTAAAATCGGTGTACTCTGTTGTAATGTAAAACCACCAGTAAGCAATTCTTGTTCGACACCATCACGCCCAATTTTGTCAAGCTTGTCCACCGCAATGAGTGCTTTCTTCTGATTTTCGATCCCTAAAATTCCAGCTTGCTCCAGCAAACCATTCAAGATTTTACGATTATTAACTTTAACAACGACATTCAACCCCAGTTCTTCAAATACCCGTAATGCTAGAACAATAAACTCTGTATCCGCTAACATTGAACCAGTTCCAATCGTATCAACATCACACTGCCAAAACTGGCGATATCGCCCAAGTTTGATCGGACCATCACGAAACACTTGGCCAACTTCATAACGCTTGAATGGCATTTTAATTGTGGGATTCATCGCAACATATCGCGCCAATGAAGTGGTGAGTTCAAAACGTAATCCTAATTTCCGTTCGCCTTGATCTGTGAGCTTAAACGTTTCTTTAAGAGCATCACTTTCTTCACCTGCTCCCGACTTAGCTGCTAATGTTTCATAGCGTTCTAAGATTGGTGTTTCTAAAGGCGCAAAGCCATATAACTCAAACACCCGCGTGAGCGTCTGAATAACTTTATCTTTGACTATTTTCTCTTCTGGGGGGGTATCTCGCACTCCCTTTGCTGTTTGTAATTCCATTGAAATCACCATTAATTATTTTCTTTATATATTTTTGGAATGGAGATGAGTTCTCGAGGATTGACCTCACCCATAATTCGGATATCTTTTTCAGATAACCCTTCCTTGAGCAACAACTCCGTAAATTTTTGGATGCCATCGCTCGGATTCGGACTTTTTAGTTGTCCTAAATCAGAGCTAATGATACATCTCTTTGAACCAATGCTCTTAATTTGTTCGGCAATTTCTTTTATTGGGAGTTTATCAATTAAATGCATTGCGTAATTTGCTTCAATATATACACCTTTCAATTTGGATAATTGTTGCTGGATCTGAATAGGCATAGCTATTCTCTGATAAATGGGATGGGTAATAATAACCTTTGAAATACCTAGTTTTACTGCCTCTTCAACAAGGACCTTTGCTTCCTGCCATGACACGTGACCAGTAGCTAAAATACAACCATTTTCTTTTATTGTTTTAAGCACATTCCTAGTTTCTTCTGTTAACTCCAAATTCTGATTTACTATCTTTATTCCTTTGATCTCAGAAGATAATCTCGATGTAAATCCTTCACCTACCCACTCCGGCGGAATTTCATACTTACTTTTACTGAGAAAATTCTCTGCACTTATAGTCGGAAACCAAACAATTATTGGTCGTGATGACAACTTTGCAGAAGCATAAATTGCATCTGCATTTAATCCACCAATATAATTGTTCAAAGTAACTGAACCGATCAAAACAAAATCTTCAGCTTCTTTCTCACATATGATAAGAGGAATAGTTGGATAAAAATGACTCTTTAAAGCCATTCCAGCCATTTTTCCTTTCTCGGCTTTAATAAGTTCTTTGACCACAAATTTACGTGGTATTATTTCAGGACCAATATGGACGTGCAAATCAATAAAATTCTTAATGTCCATTTTATTCACCGCCATCTAACCAAGGGGCTCTATTCTTAACTATATAAATTCTGTTAAGAGGTCCGTCAAGAGTGTCTTTTTCTTTTCGAACTAAACTCAGTTTTATAGGATCATACACCTCAGTTATAATAATCCCTTCAGCTAGTCTCTCTAAACAATATTTTTTCGCACTCTCTACAATGTTAGTTGGATTAAAGTATCTAGCTACGCCTATGGCTCTTTGAAGTTCGTCCTGCCATTTTCTATTATTTAAATCTTTTTCTAGCTCACTTTTCAGCTCATCATAGCGTTTGCCGTTTTCCTCTCTGATAATAGACCAAGGTTTCATTTTGACTATTTCTCCCAGCTCTGCATAGGCTGCATCCTCTAAATTTTTGAAATACTCTCTAACCGGTTCAGAGGAACGACCATTAATTTCAATACCATAAGTATCTGCTGGCATTAACAGAAAATCTATAGAATATCCCCACTTCCCGAGTTCTGCAAATACACTTTTAATTTCTCGTAGAGTAGTAATCTCCAAATCTTCGTCCGTTATCACCGAGGAAGATTTTTTATATCTTGGTCCCCACGGTGAAAATAATTGTAGTTTTCCTCCATTCATAACAGAGTCTACCAGCTTTCGGCGGATAGCGTCAGCTCCTACTGGTTTTTGAACACTCTCCTTTTTTATCCACTTCCAAGCATCAGCTATTCTTTCAATCTCGGGAGCAAACCTATTAAGAACATATCTCTCTGATTCAATGTTTCCAGCAGCTTCGCGTACCCAATTAGAATCAACATAATACTCACGACAACAATCTCCTCTTCTGACTAAGTAAGCTAATACCTCAGTTCCTTCCCCGCCATTAAAGAGAGTCTTAGCTTCCTCACCAGTGAAGATAACCAGTACGTTGTACCTTAGCCTCAACTTGAATTCCATTCGTTTTAGTTTCCATGTTTTATTTTTCTCCCCGTTTAACGCCCGGTTGGCATAATTTATTTTTAAATTGTGAAACTCCAGAAAAAATCTAGAGTCAGAACTAATGATGATGAACTAAAGCGAAACAAACACCAAACAAAAGAATAGAGTAAACACTACCTAAATTAGAAACACCAATGACGACAATCAACTCTTTCAGTTTGCTGAAAGTCACGAACGCTAGTGACTTGACTGGTTTCAGTAATCATAACGATGGAAAAACACACTCAATATATAAACATTACTCAAAAAAGGCACAGTACAATTTCTGAGTGA
>DUGB01000087.1 GCA_013331555.1 Candidatus Woesearchaeota archaeon | reverse complement strand
TATTTATCTGTCAAAGTTGGGATATAAGATCAGGTATTTTCGTTAGGCTATGGTGACACTAGGGCAATTTCTCAACTCTCTTCCCGTTCCTTATGTCATAGAGTGTTATCTCACCATTAACAGCATTCCTTATTACAGAGAACTTGTCATTAACAACAAAGATAAAGCTCTTGCCGAGTTCATGATCGAAATTGATACAGAGAGTTTCGGCTATAGTGAAGAACTTGAGGAAGAAATACTTCGGCGCCCAGTAGCTCTCACGTATCACTACGCTGTTTTTAGTCCCGCTATTACCGCAACTATTCGTCCTTTTGTATTAACAGTTCAAAACAAAGCAGTAGGAAACATTGTTGCTCGATTCATCTTTAAACCATTTAGAAACAGGAAAGCATTTATTTCCATTTTTCCAGTCATTCGTCGTCTTCGAGAAGCAAAACAGGGATTGTCAAAACGTCTCAGCGGCCAAACCTAATCCTAATCTCGGCATCGCCGCCGCCGTACGTTGCTGCGAGAGGCAATCCTTGTGCAAGTTGTTCAAATAATCTCTCTGCAACTTCAACATCAATACGTTCTACTCTATCCCAATTCCTCTCTTTTCTAGGAGTAATTCTCACATCAATTCCATCCACATTTAATGTAGAATTAACAAGGCGTAGATACACCTCTGCTCTCAATGGCTCCATGTCTCCATCATACAAAAGATTACAAAGTTCTCCTGCACGGGAAGGAAGTCTTTCTAATCCTGCTCCAATTCTCTGATCAGGCGGAACCAGTTGGAAGAGTTCAGTAGATTCTCCAATATTAAGATAGATATTTGCAGCTGCAATTCGACAATACATAGAATTTTCAAAAACTATGCTTCACTTTTAAACCCTCCCTCAAAAAACGCTTTCCAACATTGCTCGTTCCAAAGAAAAAGTATTTTCCAGAAATAGAATCTGAACTCGTTCTATATACCATCGCCCAGCAGATAATATAGTCGACCAAGAAAGTCTCGCTGTCAGCAAGACGCTACTTATTCGACTATAACGAGTCCAACTGATGTCGATGTTTTCCAGTTGGACGACTATAACCTACCTACCCTTTCACATTTCCAATTGGTTTCAGTGCCACAACTTTTTTCGTAATCCCTGCTAACGCTAATGAATCAACGACGTGATTAACATCTTTGTACGCTTTTCCCGCTTCTTCAGCAAGTCCAGCCATCGTCACACCATGAACATAAATCCCGCGTTTTTCCATATCTTTCTGTAAGTCCTCGCCGCGAACCAGCCGTTTTGCTGCTGCTCGACTCATTGTTCGGCCCGCTCCATGTGCAGTCGATGCAAATGTCACGTCCGCACCATCTGTTCCTAATAATAAATAGGATCCAGTTTCCATCGAACCGCCAATAATGACTGGTTGTCCAAATGGTCTATATTCTTCCGGCAAATCCGTTGCCCGTGATGGTCCGAATGCTCGTGTTGATCCTTTTCGATGTACGAGTAATTCTTTCGTCTTTCCATTAATCGTAAATTTTTCTAGTTTAGCAATATTGTGCGCAACATCGTACACAAGTTTCATTCCTAATTCTTGCGCTGTCTTGCCAAAAATTGAGCTAAACACTTCTCTAACGCGGTGTGTAATCACTTGTCTATTTGCAAAAGCCATATTCGCAGCACAGGCCATGGCTTGATAATAATCTTGTCCTTCTGGTGATTTAAATGGTGCGCATGCCAACTCATTATCTAAAATTTTAATACCGTACTTTGGCATCGCTTCTAAAAATATGCGCAGGTAGTCTGTCCCAACTTGATGACCCATTCCGCGGCTTCCACAGTGGATCATAATCACAATCTGTCCTGGCTTTGTAATGCCCATTGCTGCCGCTGCTTTGGCATCAAAAATATTATCTTTTTCTACGACTTGAATTTCCAAATAATGATTTCCGCTTCCGAGCGTCCCCAGTTGATCAAAACCTCGTTTTACTGCCTTATCAGAAACTTTGGCCGGATTCGCCTGAACAATTCGCCCGCGATCTTCAATGTGTTCAATATCCTCTTCCCACGCATAACCGTTCCGTACACACCATTGTGCACCATCTTTCATCACGTTCTTAAATTCCTCTTTTGTTAGCTTTACAAAGCCTTTACACCCGACGCCTGCCGGCACTTTAGAATATAATGAATCTACAATTTGCTTGATTTTTGGTTGCACTTGGTCAATTGTTAGATTGGTAACCATCAAACGCATCCCACAATTAATATCAAAACCGATGCCGCCTGGTGAAATCACTCCGCCTTGCTCTGGATCAAACGCCGCTACTCCTCCAATCGGAAAACCATATCCCCAATGTCCGTCCGGCATACAATACGCATACTGTTGAATCCCTGGCAAGCAGGCGACATTAGAAATTTGATTAAATACACCTGCATCCATAGCATCGATTAATTCTTTCGTTGCAATAATCCGTGCGGGAACCAGCATTCCTTTCTTATATGTTATCGGTAATTCCCACGTTACTTCATCCACTTGCCGAAGTTCAGGCGGTGGTCCTGGCGGTTGATTATGCAGTTCGTCTTCCATCGTATCGATTTAAATAGTGTATCTTATAAAGATTGTTGTTAAAAATGGTTTTGAAGAAAATAAAAGTTAGGAATACCGTATCAATGCGAGGATTCTGAGAAAACACTATACTGCTAATGTTTGTTCATGCAAAAATTTTCACAGGGTGTAAAACCTCTCCCTTTAAGCGAAATTTTTGCATGCTAAAAATGCGTAGTTGAGGCGGTTTCACGCATTTTTATCATATTCTTCCACAACTGCCCGAGCTATACTTTCAATTAGTTCACAAAAATGTTTGATTATCTCTTCTTCGACTGATTGACACTTAAATAGTGTTGGTCTTTGCACTTGAATATAAGCTTCCAGAGCAACAACTTTATCTTTTATTTCATTATTCCTAGAAGTTAATCCATAACGCTCAGAAATGGCAAAACAATCTTTTAACTGGTTTTCTAAAAGAGTCAATCCACCTCCAACCTCATTTCTGGCATTAAAATAATCCTTTCTCCCTTCCGTTTTCTCTCTTAACGCACTACTAATTTCTTCCACGCCATCAAACATTTTTCCAAAGAATTCTAGAAAATTCTTTTGAACTGCGTTCTTTATTTCCGTACTTTGGAACAATGCTTCTACACTTAATCGATTTGACATAAGCCGAGAGAATAATTTTAGGTATATATATTTCTTTATATTCTCAAAAATCTCGTTATTATTCTTAAACACGTATCAATCAAATCCGGCAACTCCAACTTTTCTTTCTATTCACTCAAGATTATCAACAATATTATGATAAACCCATTTTCCATCTACATCCGGAAGATAGTTTTTTTGATTTTTCATAAACTGCCAGATTTAATATTTATCCTCGCGTACGAAGATCATTTTGACCTAATTTATCGGCAATGTTCTTCAACAAGTCTCACTGTTTCATCCAACGAACCAGAATTATCAATAAAAACAAATGNNTTTCCAGTGTGCTACGTCTTGTAATCTGGTTTGAATAGCCTCGGAAGTATCACCCCGAAGTTCCATTCGTTGGCGGAGAATATCTGTAGAAGAAACATAGAGAAATATTGGATGAATTCTTCCAGAAGTATATCGGTATAAATATGGAATGACATCCGGAGTTAAAATCATTACCTTCCTTTCTGATCCTCCTAGTGCGTTATCAATAGCACTACGTTTTATTCCATAACAATTGCCCGCAAACCGTGCACCCCAGGGGAACTCACCTTCTTTCTCCATTTCTTCGAAATCATGAGGAGTTACATATTTGTATTCTCCCGGTAGGTCTGATTCTCTTCGTGCTCTTGTTGTAAACCCTTTTATCAATTGACAGAAACTTCTTTCCAAAAGAGAACGTACAATCGTCGTTTTTCCAACGCCGGAGAGACCACTGAAAGTAAGGATTGGATAGTTCATTATGAGCTATGAAATAATCTGATTTAATAATGTTATCACTTTTAAATTCTAAATTCACAACCCTTTTAAACCTCCTTCTTGCGTTCAATATTCTATGCTCACTCGCCAGGAATTTGGTCGTCAGTTGTTACACGCTGCGATTGGACTTGCTGCGGTTCTTTTCATCTACTTAGATATACTCACCTCATGGTCGCTTTTCCTCTTGATTATTGTTGGCTGCCTAACCAGTATGCTCAGCAAACGTATCCATCTTCCTTTTTTCAGTTTCTTTCTTCATCATTTTGAGCGGGAGGAACAAAAAGCAACCTTTCCTGGCAAAGGAATGATCTTTTTCTTTGTCGGTGTTTTGTTAGCCATTCAACTATTTGACCAGAACATTGCTCTCGCCGCAATCATGGTCCTGGCTTTAGGTGATTCCGTCAGCCATATCATCGGCGCTCAATTTGGCAAACTGCGCAACATTTTCAATATCAAAAGCAAAAAACTGTTTGAAGGCACAGTAGCAGGAACAATCGCTGGCTTCATCGGTGCTGCTTCTTTTGTTCCTATTCCAGAAGCATTTCTCGGCAGTTTTGCCGCCATGATTGCCGAAGTAATTCAGATTGATCTCAATGAAACTACCCTTGACGATAACATGATCGTTCCTCTTGTTGCGGGAACAGTCATGCTTCTTGTGGGAAAATTTATTTAATTCTTTTTCTTCATCTTCTCGGAAAGACAAAATTGATCAGATCCGTTCAACGCCACAACTATTGTGGCCATCATTAACCCGAAATCACGCACAGCAACGGCATTATACCCTAAACTCGAGATAATCCCAATTAAATGCAATGNNTAAACACACTCCTAAGACCACTTCCAAAGTTCCGTTCCCATACATAAACAATTCTGGCCTTGCTACACCCAGCAAAAAAGAGGGGAGATATCCGATCCAATCCTCTGGGTTTATCAACTGATTTGAACCAAACCAGAGAAAGACTAAACCCATCCCGATTCTTAAAAAAGCAGGACTATACTCTTTCCACGAAGAAAAATTGATCATTATATCTAACACAATTCTTCTTTGCTTATATCTCTTTCTCCAGTTCTCATTTGTTCCCGATAAGTGTACCACAATTCTTTTAAATTCATAAAATATTCTCTTTCACTATGAAAAAAGCAACTCCAAAAAAGACAAATAAAACCAAAACCGACAATACAAAATCAAAGAAAGAGTTATACAAGAACGAGGATGAAGGAAACGAAACTCCTGAAGTGCGTACAACAAAGATGCGTTCAGGTGAAAAAGATACTGACATTTACACTGAAGAAGGCCGCGATTTGCTGGAAGAAGATGATGAA
>DUGB01000048.1 GCA_013331555.1 Candidatus Woesearchaeota archaeon | reverse complement strand
ATGATCAAATATTATGATGAGCTGTTCGGAAAAGGCTGGGATTATGGGTATACATACCCTGCGATGAATAAGTGTTTTCAGTCCGCTGGACGGTGTATTAGGTCTGAAACGGATAAGGGAGCAATTCTATTTTTAGATGGACGGTTTGTGTGGCCGAGTTATTTCTGTTGTTTCCCGCGAGAAGGGGTTATCGTGAGCAAAGAGTATGAGAAGCTGTTAAAGGAGTTCTTTGGAAAAGGGCAGATTTAAAGTTACTATTTATTAGTGATTATTCTTAAATATGTTTATAAATACCGTTCAGTTATCCCTGATTAGAGGTACATTACAGTATGGACAACACCACTCTTGAAGCTCAATGTAGAGCACGGACTACACTTACATTCGTAGAACGATGCATCCGGGATGCTTACAATCCAGGTTATCTTCAGGAAGTATTATTTCAAACGTATAGGGTATTGTATAACTCTTTCGAACAGGCAGGGAATGAACCAAATGAAACTATTCGAAATCGAGAGCAAGTAAGAGAAGAATATGAACGTTCTCTCACCAAATTGCCATTTCCGCAAGAGAGATGGTTTAGATCTAAAGAGATATTACCTTACGAGGGAGGTTTAGCTCTTGGGAATTGGAGCAGAGACATTAATCAAGCATATACAGAGTTCGCCCGAGCAACGGTTGCAGAAACAGGGATAGATCCACTCTATGATCCACGAAGTGTATTTGACAATCTGAAACGATATCTTGATGCTAGTAATACAAAACTTCCTTGGCTCGTCAAAATTATGGATGTTCTCAATCGCCATGGGTCAAAATTTCTAGACAACAATTTGCTAGAAGTTGATGATCTGACGAAGAAACAACGCGTGACGCAATGGCAGAGTACGTTGCCTGCTGAATTAAGCGGCGTTTGTTCTGAAGGTGATTTGTCAGATGTCATGCACTTGGGATCGAAAGCAATGGCGGACGCTTTTTCTACCTATTTTAGCCATCATTGTCTCTCGGGATCTTTGGGAGAGGCTTCAATAACACCAGGCGTTTTTACTGCATCTGACGAAGTTGATTACCTCACTGTTGATCATCTCTATAGTTTTGTGCGAATTTCCCAACGTGTTCTCGCAGGTCATCTGCTGCGAAGAGCTCGAGAATCTGAGTTCACAACAGCAGATCCAGAGTTATGGATTCAGGCATTGATAGAACTTGAAGAGAGCAAGAAAAAAGTTGATCATGATAATACGATCGAGAGAAAGATCAGGCCAACATTGGATTTTTTGCATAAAGAGATGACAACATATATTGAACAATTGGCGGATATTGATCTCTCTGTGTTGAAACCTGTTGAGGAAGGTGGCTGCACTCCATTTGTAACCCAACTGGACTCGGTTTATTTGTTGCGAACGGAAAAACACAATGGATCACGAGATCGCGCTATTTTTGCTGATGAGATGGGATCAGGAAAAACATTCGAAGCAATTTTTGCAGATGCTTTGTACAGACAAGAAGGAGCTGTAACCAAAACATTGATTATTTGTCCAAACCAGATGAAGGACGAATGGCGAAAACGTTTTTCGAAGTATTTGTCAGAAGAAACCATTGCTCAATATTATTCTGCCGCTGATGGAACTTCCCTCATTAAAGTAATTAATGGTTCGGCATCAATGCAAGGAATGAACGAGAGTTCGGTTGTGATTGTGAACTATGAAATGGTGCATCGGTCTTTACGCTACGTTGAACAGGAGGAAGAAACAATCCTGGAACTTGCGGAGCAAGCTTTGTTGAATGGTGTCGAAGATCTTTTCAAAGAAGATGATACGTTACAAAGAGTACGTGAGCTGGGAGAAAAGGCCCGTACGAAGCAAAATACTGTTGAAGAGTGTCAAAATGCTTTCAGGGACAAAGAAAAAATAAGCACCTGGATCGGCAATGATCAGACCAGAGCTGCGTATGCATTAGCCGCTGATGAATTCTTACGAAAAGAAAAAAGATTGACCGAAAGTCTGTTTAGTTATAGTACAGACTTTCTGATTATGGATGAAGCTCATGCGATCAAAAATCCCAATGCAAAGAGAACAAAAGGAATCCAAGAGTTAGTAAAAGAGATTCCGCGGGTTGCCCTCCTGACAGGGACACTCATTCCAAACCGCTACGATGACATTACGATCCCCCTCCAAATCGTTGATACTGATTATGATCCAGAAGATATTGGAGATAATGAAACAACAGTAACATTAGCGCCAAAGTTGCGACGAATTCGTCAAGCTTTGATTCCTTATCTCAGCAGGAATAAGAGACAAGATATTTCACCAAGAACGTATCGAGTGACACCGGAAGAAGAACGCATATCAGCGGTCGCAGCAGATGATGTCATGGTGGTTGTCTATAGAGCAATAATTGAAGACCATCAGCTCACCTTTGCAGAGAAGACACGATTAGCGAGATTAGCGACATTGAATCCAGCTCTCGCCATTAATAAATTGTGGGAAATGGCGGAACGAGAAAATTCTTGGATTGATGCAGATGGAATTATTGAATCAATGATGGATAAACTGCCCCAAGAACGCTGGGGCAGCCTTATTGATGGAAGCTACGTTCCACCAAAATATCAGAAAGTTGCAGAATTAATGGGAGATAATTCGGATAAAGTGGTCATCTTTACATCTCACATTGAGGGGAATACACGAACGTTAGATACCCCACATTTACAGGCAAAAACATTGATTGAATATCTTCAGGAAAAGTTCCCTCAAAGGAAAATACTTCTTCATGATGGGAGAACGCCAAACAATGTTGGCGACCGGGAATCTGAACGAGGAGAAATTCTAAGACAATTTAATGATGAAGATGATACCGATTTGGTAGCATCGTATCCGACATTAGGTGAAGGAAGTGATTTGACGCCAGNNATTAACAAGGTGTCGGAAGAGTTGATCGGATAACTCAAACAAGGGATGTGTCCGTGTTCTACCTAACTGCGATTGATGAAAAACTGTCCGCAGGAACAAAATCTGAATTAACTATTGACCAAGCCATTTTGGCTTTAGGAAGAGATAAATTGATGGTTTCGAGCATCTTACTCGATGGGAAACCTCCAGGAGAAGAAGAACTAGAAGCGTACCGTAAACTCCTTCAACAAAATGGAGAGAAGCCACACGCCTATACTCCTTTACGTGATGGTCTCGAATTAAAAGACCAACAAAAAGAAGAAAAAGAACGATTGCGAACATTCATTACAAGAGTTGCCAGTAATACTAGAGGGAGCAGGCGAAATGTGAGAGATTTTGATGATCGTTTGCGACAAGCGTATATTGATCTCGTTCTCGATAAAACAAGTTACACCCACAAGTCTAACCAAATGATTGCTCAAATCATCGGAACGGCGATGGAAGGAAGGCAATTGGTAGATATTGGTGGTGGACCTGCATCGCTTGCTTTGTGTGGAGAAATTGTAACTCCTTACGAGATAGTTGACCCAACACCATGGGAACCAAGCTTAGAGAGCGTATTGAGAGAATTGGATTTGCCTTTCCCGAGACACGTTAGGTTTCACCAGAACTATTGGGCTGATTTTGCGAGAGAGAAAGAAGTTCACTATGATGCCGCAGTGTGTAACAATATGCTGCACTGGACAAGTCCGCGAGCTCACGACGGTTCTTTCTCAGAAAGAGAATTAGCTCTGCGCTTAATCAATACTTGTTTGCCGGAGAATGGTTTGTTTGTTCTTGGATTGCCTGGAACATACTCTGATTTAGCGCGCGAGAATATTGAACTGTTTTTAGACCATACGGGATTTCAGGAGTATACTATTGGTCAAGTAAGGTCGCCAGATGATCAATTATTCACGCAGTTCGTGGCCGTGGCACGGAAGACGGGGCTTCCTAGTGAAACTCCGCTTTCCAGCGCACAATTGAACCTGAAATTCTCCGGCGGAAGAACAACAAAGAAGATTGGAACTGGACGAGGAAAGAGAGATAAGAAAAAAAATGAAGCTGTAGAAGCATCGATATTCATTTTTGATGATCATGATGTACGGGGGATGTTGAGATGAGTGTAGATGATCTTTTTGATAACGTTGAAAAACAACTAGAGGTAGAAGCTGATCTCCTTTATCTTGCTCAAACGTGGGAAAGAAAAACAAATGGCGTTATTCGAGAAGGAGTTGTTCAATCAGAAGATGAGTATATAGAATTGCTTCTCAATATTCCCCTCTGGGATGAGGTGAGAGATCAATTACCAGAATACACACGAATACTGGAAGATGCATTAATACGAAGAGAAAATCCTTTGGGAGCAAAGGCGAGAATGCTGATTTTCTTTCCCACGGTTATCTATACTTTAAATCATATTTTTGATAACCAACGATATAGCGAAGGATTGCCTCACAACCCTCTTAGTTCACCCTTCTCGTTTAGATCAATTATGAGACATTATCAAGCCGATGGGNNGGGATGGTTTCATGATAAGAGAAAGAGGTGATTGTAGGAGTGTTTTATTTGCCCTTGATGACAAATATATTGATGAAGATTTTGTTTTACGGAGTACTAGTTTAGAAGACAAATGGAAGATATATTTGCAAAATAAAAGAATTCCTTCCTGTGTCGCCAGAAAAATAGCTGAGACAGTAACACACTTTCTCCAGCATAAACAATATTCCGATGGCAGAAGATCTGGACCTGTTGGATCACCTTTGCCTCTAGGATCATTTCTGCGCAATTATAAAGCAAGAGGAAAAGGAGAAATAACGGATTCAAAAGGTGATTGTCGGCAAGTTTATTTCGCCCTTTTTAATGGTACGATTACGAAAGAAATGATCTGGGAAGTTACTGGGATGCAAAGCGAATGGGAACTGTATGAACAAAGCAGACAATTGCCAACAAATGTTCGTGATGAACTACAAAAAACATTGCAGCATTTTTTGGCTCATCCACACTATAGCACAGGCAATGCAGGACACGGACCACGTGGATCACCTATCGCAATGGAATATGTGTTACGAAGCTATGTGCCTTCAGGTGAGGGAGTGTTCAGACAGGGAAATGGACCTTGTAGAAAGATATGGGAAGCACTGTATAGAGAGAAAGGGTTACCACAAAGATGATCTGGGATGCAACAGGAATGCAAGAACAATGGAAAGCGTATGAAGAAAGTGCAAGAAGGAGCGAATAGGAAATATGGATATTGAGCAAGCGGTAAGAAATTTGGAAACGAGAATTGCGCAAGAGGCTGATTTAATGTCATTAGCGCGAGCTTGGATGAGAAAGACAAATGGAGTTCTGACGGAGGATATTATTCTTGACGAAAATGAATATATTCGATTATTACAATCTATTCCTCTTTTTGCAGACGTACAAGACAATTTGAAAGGATATACAAATCTGCTCTCGCGGGGATGTTTACGTGGCGTGACTCCTTACGAAAGGGAAGTTGTTTTTGGCCTCAGAGAATTTCCATTAGCAATGACTGTTGTCGAGGCTTTTTTAGAAGAGCCGGATTATAGTTTAGGAAGGGGTACAAGTAACTTCTCTTTTGCAGATCCTTTAGGATTAATAGTGGTATTGGACAGTTATCAACTCAATTCTAAAGAAAGAAAAGATGGAAGAGGAACTGGAGTAAAAATAGCATCAGGGATCAGAAGACAAGGAGTTATTGCGGAAGAACGATTTTTAGAATTTCTAGGATTGAAAGATGAATTTAATTCTTACCTTCAAACGAGAGGGCTTCCTCGAAAATATAGGATGGCGGTGAAAAAGATGATGGAATCTTTTTTGACTAATCCTGATTACAGTATGGGAAGAACAAATGGAAGTGCAAAACTTGAATTCGGGATGCCTTTAACATTAACAGCATTACTTTCGAGCGAAAGCGGTAATGATAGAAATTTGAAGAATAGCCAGATTGCATTGGAGAGAGAAAGAATTGATGAAGAGGAGTTTATCAGAAGTGTTGATCTCGAGGACGAATGGAAGCAGTACCAAAAAACAAGGGGTATACCAAGAAGTTACAAAGAACTGGCGAAAAGTGTAGTTGAAGATTATCTTAAAGACCAAGATTATAGCATTGGAAAAGGAAAATCATCGTTTGGAGAGCCACTTCCATTAAGAACCGTTCTGCGTGATCATCAAATAAAAGCAGGCAAACGATCTTCAGGTGAAGGAAATGCTAACAGAATATTGAAAGCACTTCGACAAAATAAAATTACCGATGAACAACTTCTCAGTGCTATCGGATTGGAAGATAATTGGAAACAGTATCAACAAACAACAGGAATCCCAAAACCATATCGGGAAGTCACTGCAGAAGTGTTGAGTTCATTTCTCGCCGATCCCGATTATGTTAGAAATGGGTCCTATAAGTCAACACGTTCTTACGGACAACCATTAACACTCAGACGGGTCTTGCGAGAACACTATCTGACAACAGAGGGAGATTCAGCCCGTCAGGATCGTACTATCTTTGCAGACAATGTTCGCGTTGCTCTGGCAAGAGGAAGATTAACGGAAGATCAACTGTTAGATGCAGTGGGATTAAAAAATGAATGGGAAGTGTATCAAGGAACAAGAGGAGTTCCAAAAGTAGATGTTGATGAGGCCAGACAAACAATTGCAGTATTTTTGGCAAATCCACAATATTTAGAATGCAGCAATAAATTGGGCGAACCAATCAGTTTGGCATCAGTTTTGAGAAGGTATGACCGAGAAGAGAGGAAATTGAGAGAAAATAGTCGTGGAACAAGTATTCATCTGTATGAACGTTTACAACATGCTCAAATTACTGAAGAAGAGATTCTTAACGCCACGGGATTAACAGAACAATGGGCAGTGTATCAACAAACAACATCAGCGAATCCATTTGTCTGGAGAGAAAGTGTGGAGGCAACGGAATGAGTGTAGATGCAATTGTAACTATGCTGGAACCAGAATTTGCCCAACAAGCAGATATGCTAAGCATTGCTCAGATGTGGGTAGAAAGAACGGGAGGAATAGTAATAGAAGCACGAGATGACGTTGATGCTCTGGTTCTTGATCGTGATCAATACATCGATATATTGCAAGGTATACCTTTGTGGAATAAAATCAAAGCTGACCTGCCTTATTATGTTCGAACAATAAGGAGAAAAATTATTCAAGGAAAAACAGAGAGAGAATTTTTCGCCCGGATGTTACTGCACTCTCCAAAATTTTCCTATACGTTACGACATTTTTTAGTTGATCCTGACTATGCGACAGGAAAAGGGTATCCCTTTGGAAGTCCAAAACCATTGGAAGGAGTTCTTAGTAGTTATGTCCCTTTCTGTGATGAAGGACAGGGAGGATATGACGATCTAGAAGGTACATGTTGTCTAGTAAGAAACGCCTTAAAAAGTGGATTTCTCTCTGAAGAAGTTATGCTAGCAGCAGTTGGATTAGAGAAAGAGTGGTACGCATATCAACAATCGCGTGGAATTCCCAAAGACATGCGCCGGAGAGTGAAACGAGCAGTCGAACATTTTTTACGTGATCCTGATTATAGTAAAGATAACCGAGTAGCATCAATTTGTAGTCCAGTCCCTTTAACGTATCTTTTGTTAAATTATGATCCGGAGGCTACTGAAGGAAAAAACGGAATTGTCAATCAGAGAGGAATTGCTGTCAATGCGAGTATTAGGCTCAGTAAGGGAGATTTAACAGAACAAGAACTGCTTGAATCGGTTAATCTTTTTGGAAGATGGATAGCCTACCAACAAACAACAGGAGTTCCAAAAGATTACAAAGAAAATGCGTTGAGAGTTTTAAATCATTTTCTGGAGAACCCAGATTATTGTAATGATAAACGAAATGATTTTGGCAGTCCAAAAAGTTTAACACAAGTTTTGAGAACGTATGACCCGCGTTTAAATGAAGGAGAAGGAGGATTTCGTAATAGTATGGGCGAAGGTGATTTTATTGCCAATGCAATGTTTCAAGGAAAGTTCACAGAAGAGCAACTTCTTACTTCTATTGGATTACGAGAACGATGGGATGAATATCTTCAAACCCTAGGAATTCCACGAGAATTTCGACGACTAGCAAGAGTTACATTAGAACATTTTTTGAACCATCCTACATACGGCCGAGGTGTTAACGTTGAATATGGGTCACCACTGACGTTGTTTAATATTCTTAATTGTTATGATCCGAAAGGTAGTGAAAGAAGAGATAAAATGACTAAAAAAGGAACGAAAACGTCAAAAATAGCGGTACGAATGAGAGAAAGAAAATTTACTGAGGAACAATTATTACGTTCGATTGACCGCTATGAAAAGACAAATTTGTACGAACGGTGGGATGCATATCAGCAGTCAACAGGAATACCTTTTGTACATCAAGAAATTGCCAGGGAGGTTATAGTACATTTTTTACAACACCCTACATATCGTCGTACGAATAGTCCGTCAGGAGGATCACCCCATAGACCAAGAACATTGCGAAGCGTCTTGAAACGATATAGTTACTCAGCTAACGATGGCACGGGGGGTTATGTTGAAAGAGGAGGAGATGCTTCCGCAGTTGAAGGGATAATTGCAAGTGGCAAGCTTACGATTGAAACAGTCCTCGCGATAACTGGAACTACAGAAGCGTGGGAAGATTATCAACGGTCAACGTCGGCGAATCCATTTAGATACGATTCTGCTCACTATGACCAAAAAACTTAATAATAATGATACGGGAGGAGAAAAAAATGACAGAACTTAGTTTAGATACGATAATTGGAGGAGAAGCGAGAGTTTTAGAGTTGGTGAGAACACTAGGTCTACTCAGCGTTCCTCTTCAAAGAGAGTATGAAGCAACACTCAGCAACCAAAGAGCTCGGGACTTGATTGCAGCCGAGGATGATTTAGGACCAGTGAGAAGGAAACTGACAGGGAAAAGAGGAGTTTCTCTTACCGAAAGACAGCAGGAAATTGTGGTTGTTGTAGCATCCCTTCATGATTTTGAAGAAGCAGTAGAACCGTACTTACGTAATCCTACTGACCAATCTTATGCCATAGAACATATTCTCGCAAAATCTAATCCTGCTTTAGCAAGAAGATTAGATTTTGATGGTCTCCAGATATTGAGACGATATACTCAATTTTCTACTGAATTAGAGAAAATGTATGCCCAACCTCCTAAACGAAGGCAAGTTGTTTTTAGCCGATCGGCGGATGATGTTGCAACAATGCTGGTGGGAAGAACGTTAACTTTTCCTGCTGAGGCGCTTAGTTCTACGCCAGCAATTAATGCGTGGGAAGCATTTTTGAAAGGGAGGAATAATGGGTACACACCAGTTAGAGCAGTTGTTTTGGAAACAGAAGGATTTGAAACAAATGATGATGTAACACCATCACGCTACTGTATGCTGGCTGCACCCGGACAAATTGATACGATGCCCCACCGTGGTCAAATTTTCTTTAATATTGGAACTTCCAAAGTCGGTGTTCCATCGTGTGTGATGGTTCGAGCAATTTCCATTGATGAAACAGTTATTGATGGTCCAGGAAAGGTCGGCGCTGCTCTTTATGCTGACTATTTGAAGGGCAAATTTCTTGGAAAAGATATTCCTCTAGAAGGAATAACACGACCAAGCGGGTATATTCCTGGTCATAATTATAGTACGGGACGGCATAGAGTACAGTTTCTGTAAATGAATGGGATTTAGTGGTGGAATTACTAGTTTAATTAAACCAGTATACATAAAGGTAACATTTATATACAAGGCTCACTTTGTGCCTTTTGTGTGAAGAGTTAACAAACTCACTGTGTGAAAGGACTATCCTACTCACGCGGGCTCCACGCGTGTTCTACCACCCTCACCCCCTCTGTGGAGCCCCGTTTTTGTTTTTTTATTTGTTTATTTAGGACAGATATTATTTATTTTGAAATGGTCATGAAAGTGCGGGAAAGCGTCTTACCCTACCCTGAAGAGCAGGGCTTGAAAAGAGACGCTTTCTAAACCCCGCACTTTGTGACATAAATAACCAGAGCCATTCATCCCTCAGCTAAAGCTGAGGGATTTCTGGTTATTTAATGTAAACATATACGAATTATATTCATAAGGTGAAAAGAATATATATCACAGACACTTTTGCGATTGTGTGCTCGACAAGACTACAACCTGAATTCTTACAACAACGTTTAGATCGAGTGCACGTGGAAAAAAGGGAAAAAGAGGGGATAGCCATGGAAACACTACAAGCAGCGCATCGCTGCATCGAATGTGATGAAGTGATTACCAACCCGATTTGCGGGGAGTGTTTAGCAGGGGAAATGAAAGTAATGATTGGAGAACAGAATCGGAAGCTGGGAAGACTGGTGCATGGCTTTGAGGTTGATGGAGCAACAGTTTGTTTGTTGTGCCATAAAAATATGGGATTATGCGCTCACTGTATGAGCAAAGATATGTATGAGTATCTTATCGAAGAGGATGAAGAACTGGCGGATGAATTTATGGCGCGATTTGACTTCGATCTGCGGAGGGTGTTTGTGAAGTAAAAAAATGGTTTAGAAGAGAGTGTGAGGTCGCGGAACGCTCTGAGACCAAGAGATAGAGGACGAGCTAAATTTTTGAAAAATATTTCAAAAAAATAAGAAAGATCACTTTTGTGTTCTAACTTTTGAAAGTGCTCCCTAACTTAGCAAACTCTTCATCCAAAGTTCTGACTACATAAGCATACACTTCGGGCCTCATACTAGCTAGTTCAGGGCATGGCTGCGTTCTCATTTTTTTGATCCCATTTTCAATATCTCTAGGAAGGTAGTATTCAGGTATGTAGTAGCTTTTGTCCAAATTCCTGACTTTAAGTGGTTCGATTGTGGGATTGGTAAAAATTTGATAATAGCATTTAAACATATCATCGAATAGATCAAAAATAAAATACAAACAATTTCTAGTCTCAGCTAAATAGATTTGGTCTTGTGACCATTCTGCTTGTATTCGATCGAAGGCATTATTCATAGCACTATTCAGGCGCAAATTCTCGTTATAGCACTGCACTAAAATTTCCGACCTCTGCACAATTTCACTAGGTGCAGTTGTTTCTCTCAACACTGCAACTATTTTCTCTAAAGATGCTTCAAACGGTATTTCATATGTCATTTTGTTTACCTCTTAAGTTATTACTCTTTGGTAGTTATTATTAACTTCTTAATACTTTGTCGTATTACTCCTTACGAAACTATTAAATAGAGAAAAAATTTCTCTACAGTTAATGTATCAAGCAGAACTCAAAGAACTTGGACTAACAGACAATGAAAGTAAAGTATACCTTGCTCTGTTGCAGTTTGGCACACTGAGCCCCACTAAATTGGCCGAAAAAACAGGCTTACACAGATCCTATATCTATGATACTCTGGAGAGATTACTGGAACGAGGAATTGTTAATACGCTGCTTTTAGATAACAGAAAGACGTATCAAGCTGTTGATCCAAAAGCACTACGAGAAATATTTGAATTAAAACTAAGACAATTAGATTCTATTCTGCCTCAACTATTAAGCTTATTTAGCTCAAATTTAGAAGAAACGAGAGTTGAACTACATCGAGGCAAAAGAGTTTACTTAAATCTAATTAAAGATTTAATCGCTGATCTTAAGAAAAAGGACACTGTTTATCTTATCGGTGTAGATGAAAAAATACTTGAAACGGTCGAACCAATCTATCTTAAACAATATTTTACCATCATTAAAGAAAGAAACGTAAAGGAAAAGATCATTATTGCCAGTGGTTCTAAAAAAGTTCAACAAAAAAACATTGAATATAAAGAATTAGATAAAAAATACTTGGGTGATACCACGACAGTGGTTTACCAAAATAAAGTATATTTATTTATTTGGGGTAATCCCCATTATTTAATTGTTATTAACAGTGCTAAAGTATCAAATAATTATCTTAAGCAATTTAACTTATTCTGGGAAGTGGCCAAATAATATTCAAATTAATTAATCTCTCAACACGTGATTTTAAGCGCTTTAATCTGATCTTTGCTTAGGCACTGACTAAGAACAGAACAATAAGAGGTTACATCTAATGCAGGATTGAGTTTAAACCCCGGAAGAACATAACGTGATGGAAGAATATACATCCCACGCAAATTTGTTTTCGTATCCATTTTATGCACTCCCTGCAATGCTTCACAGGTCATGCGGCGAGCGGCGACGTTGAATGAATTCCAGTTGGTGAAAACAACGGCGGCAGAATACGTCGGATCGGCAGAACAGGCTTTAGAAGCAATGTCGAGCGTTGTGCCGGAGGAGGATTTAATCATTTTATACGATACTTGCTTTTCGTTGTCATGAACTTCGATACAGAGTGAAGCGTCGTTGACAAGAGAAAATAGTTCACTGGAAACAACATACTTTTGGAGGAGATCTTCTGTGGCAATGTTCAATTCTTGATTACTGCCAAAGTGAATCGCTTGACCCGTTGTCACACCGCGAAGGAGAAGAAGCAAGCCGAGGAGTACGAGAATACTAAAAATAACGAGGGTCAGAATTTTAGTTCGGTCAGGAAGCGATTTTGATTTATGTGGAGTTGCATTTGAGGAGGAAGAAGACGTTTTAAGGTACTGCTGATAATTTTGCTTGGTGGTTTCTTCATATGCCCATTGAATGTCTTGCTCAGACCAGCCGGCTTTGAGAAGAGTTTGTTTAATCTCAGGAAATTTCTTGCCTTTCTTAATGTGGTGAGTAATATACTGGGCAATCTCAGTCGAAACATTCTTAGGAGAGGAAAAAGATGTTTTCCGAGAACCAGTCATATAATAGGTTAGTCCAACGCTAACGGCGATGATGAGCAAGGCGATAAATGAGTACATCAAAATTGTCGTAACCAGACGACGTTTTGCTAATGCGTCTTCAACGGCATCGAGTTCAGTCTGTGTGGTTTGAACATTTTCCTGAAGTCCGGCTAAACCGGTAGAAAGCTGATTGATTTGAGAATCAGCGGAGTTTTGCTGAACGGTTACTCCTTCCACGGATGATTGTAATGTACTTACTAGTTGTTGAAGTGCAGCAATCTGCGCTTGGAGAGATGATACTTGAGTATTTGTGGATAAAGTAATATTCTGAAGCACAGAAACTTCTCCACGCAATGATCCGACATTCTGTTCTAAGAGAGCATTGACACCAGGTTCTGAAGGTGGAGGAGTTGTAGTGATATTTGAAGTATTATCTGGAATTGTTTCAGGAAAGGCAGAATCATTAATCGGCTGATCTGATGGAGGTGGAGAACTTTCTTCCCGAAAGAAACACGTGCCGGTATCGAGATTGCAATACATCTGAGAAGGATCTTCAGCATAGAAAGAACACTCTGCATCTTCCGTACAAGAAAAACCAAGATCGGTGTCTGCAAGGAGGGAAAATGAAGAGATGGTAAGGAGAATAACTATTAGAAGTAATCGTTTGACCATCATTTCACTCGTTCTTTTTGAGGTAAGAGTGGTTTCTTGATTTAAATACTTTTGGTTTTATCTTGGGGATGATTAGGCTTAATAGTTATAAAAAGGGTTAAATAGAAGGAAAGAGTATCTGACTTGGAAGAGATGAATAGCAATACAAAATCTTTACTTTTTGATTTAGTGATTATTATATTCAGTATTGGGATTGCTCTTCTTCTTGTAAAAATGGAATTCTTAGGGGAAATTCTAACTTCGACAAGGCAGCAAGAATTACTGGGGAGTTTTATAGCAGGGATGTTTTTTACATCGGTATTTACCACTGCACCAGCGACAGTCGCGTTAGGAGAAATTGCCATTAATGGATCACTGTGGCTGACCGCATTGTTGGGAGCGCTGGGAGCAGTCATTATAGATGGATTTATGTTTAAATTTGTCAAAGATAGGTTCTCGGAGCATCTGCTTAAGCAGATTAAAGAAAAGGGGAGGTTGAAGTCTCTTCTGAGGTTAAAACTTTTCCGGCGTTTTTCTTTTTTGATTGGAGGGATAATTATCGCCTCGCCATTGCCGGATGAACTAGGAATAAGTATTTTGGGACTTTCGAGAATAAAGATGAGGCAGTTTATTCCTTTTTCATTCATCTCTAATTTTATTGGCATTCTGCTTATCGGAATAATAGCAAGAGCAATTGTCTAAAACACAGCAAGGTTTATTAATTTAGGAAGTTGGCGAAAGAATTATGTTAGATATTACTTTTGTGCGGGAACATTCGGACATTGTTCGTGCTTCGGAAAAAAGACGCGGGCATGATCTGAAAATAGTTGATGATGCTCTTAAGACTGATGAACAATGGCGGAAGGCGCTGAAAGAGGTTGAGACTCTCAAGCATAAGCGGAATGTTGTTTCAGAGGAAATAAATAAAGCTAAAAAAGAGAAAAATAATCCCCTCGCTGAGAAGAAAATCAAAGAAATGCGAAGCGTTGCGGATGAAATTAAAACACAAGAAGACTTAGTGAATGCCTTGCTTCTAAAAAGAAATGAGACATTAAAGAGAGTCGGCAATGTTCTCCATCCGTCTGTCCCTGCGGGTAAAGATGATTCGGAAAATAAAGAATTGAAAAAAGTAGGAAAAGTCACAAAGTTTAATTTTTCCATAAAAGATCATATTGAGTTAGGGCTGAGTTTAGATTTGCTGGATTTAGACACTGCGGCTAAAAATTCCGGCGCACGATTTTATTATCTTAAAAATGAAGCCGTGCTTCTGAGCCAGGCACTTCAGCGGTTTGCCATCGATCGCTTGCTGAAGAAAGGATACGCGTTGATTCAAACACCGTATATGATTAATCGTGCCGCGTTGGAAGGTGGAGTTAATCTATCTGAATTTGAGCAGACGATTTACAAAATTGAGAATGAGGACTTGTATTTGATTGCCACGTCAGAACATCCTTTAGTGGCATTGAAGAAAGATCAAACATTGGATGAAAAAGAACTTCCTCTGAAAATATGTGGCGTGAGTGCTTGTTTCCGCAAAGAACTCGGCGCACATGGGCGCGATGATAAAGGAATATTTCGGGTACACCAATTTAATAAAGTAGAACAAATCGTTTATTGCAAGCCCGAGGATTCTTACACTTTTTTTGAAGAAATGCAGCGCAATGCAGAAGAATTGTTTCAAGAATTAGAGATTCCTTTTCGAGTTGTGCAAATCTGTACCGGCGACCTTGGCAATAAACAAGCACTGCAATATGATATTGAAGCGTGGATGCCTGGACAGAATGATAAGAAAGGAAATTATCGAGAAGTCACTTCCTGCAGCAATTGCACTAATTATCAGTCTGTAACATTAAATACCAAAGTTGTCCGTAAAGACGGGACGAAAGAATATGTTCACATTTTAAACAATACGGCGTTGACAGATACACGCCCGATTGTAGCGATTCTCGAGAACTTTCAGACAAAAAATGGAACAGTGTTAATTCCTAAAGCACTACAGCCATATATGAATGGAATGAAAGAGATTAAGAAGAAACGATGACAGTACGGAAGTTGATTGAAGAGTATTTGAAAGAAGCGCGGTTGATGCAGTTGGCTACGTCGGTGAATAATCAACCTTGGGTTTGCAGTGTGTGGTTTGCTCCAGATAAAGACTTGAATATCTATTGGATTTCGTCAGAAACAAGACGGCATTCTCAGGAAGTTCTGAAGAATAACAGGGTTGCGGGAGCGATTGTCTTACCTCAAACGCCACAAGATAAGCCAAGAGGATTACAATTTCAAGGAGTGGCGGAAGAGTTGAGTGGTCGAAAGGAGATTCTAAACGCAATCGCACTCTATGTAGGCAGAGGAATTTTCTCAAAAGAAAAGGTGCTGCAATTTATGAAAGACAGCGAGACGCCGCATAGATTTTATAGAATAAAGCCGACGCAGTTTGTATTGTTCGATGCAGTTCATTTTCCGGATAATGCAAGACAGGAATTGAGGTTGTAAAGAAAGGCTAAATGAGAAAACAAAAACTAAAAAGCATTGGTTCTAACTATAACAGTGTTTAATACACGCTCCCCACTAACGTACAGTTCTTGCATGAAAAGTATTCCCACTTCTGTGGTTAAGTAAGTTTCCAAAAGTCTTACTTCTTGTCCCACGTATTCTTCGGGAAGTGTTTCGTATACCATTTTTGACCATTGACAAGATGGCCCTTGAATTAATACCGCTGTAACAGGTGTGCGCTCAGGGAAAATTAAATCAGAAGTTTTTCTCTCTAGACCACCCATAGGTGAAACACTTAATAGCTCCCCTTCTGTCTCAAGATTAATATATCCCATTTTATTTTATCTCATAACTTATTTAATAATTAGAGACTAAAAAAGGTAATTTATTTATAAATTATTCTTAAATTTATCTTCTAATAGTAATAACAAAAGTAATCTGTTCAAGAAACAAATTATTTTATTTCTTTCCTTGCAACCCAATAACTGCTTTCAAGAACCCTACATACAAAGGACTTGGCTCAAGTGGTCGTGATTTGAATTCAGGATGAGCTTGGATTCCCATAAAAAAGGGATGAACGTTCTGAGGCAATTCAAGAATTTGCATAATCTCTCGCCCCGGTGCTTTTCCTGAAAAGACAATGCCTTTGTTCTCAAACATCTCAATATAGTCTGGATTACATTCCCAACGATGGCGGAAACGCTCTCGAGCAACAGGGTTATGATACAATTCATACGCAGACGTACCTTCTTTAAGATCAATGTCATGGCCGCCTAAACGCATCGTGCCGCCGAGTGAATCAATTTTCTTTTGTTCTGGTAAAATATCGATGACTGGATGTGTGGTTGTGGGATTGATTTCAGTCGTGTTGGCATCTTCTAGACCACAAACGTTGCGAGCAAATTCAATCAACGCCATTTGAAATCCATAACACAAACCTAAAAATGGCAACTGTTTGGTTCGCGCATACTCGATGCAATGAATTTTGCCTTCGGAACCACGGGAACCAAACGCCCCGGGAACGATGATGCCATCCACAGACTGAAGTGCTTTAGCGACGTCTTGTTTAGACAGATTAGTGGTGTCAATCCATTCTAAATCAACTCTAACACCTAAGTGTGTTCCTGCATGCTCCAATGCTTTGATGATTGACGCATACGAATCACGGAGCGAGGTATATTTCCCCGTAATGCCTATTTTTACAGATTTGGAGATGATCTGAATATTCCTAAAGTATTGTTCCCAACGCAGTTTTTCTTCATAATGAGGCCTCACTCTGCTCCGGACACCGAGTAGATCAATAGTCTGTTCATCTAATCTTGCTTTTTCTAACAACTGTGGAATTAAGTAAATACTCGGCATATCGTGTAAACTTACTACTCGGTCTACTAGAACATTGGCTGAAACACTAATTTTCTCTCGGACTTTAGGAACCACTTCATGATCACAGCGGCAAGCAATAATATCTGGTTGAATTCCCATTCCCATCAACTGACGAAGCCCTAGCTGGGCGGCTTTACTTTTTTGTTCACCCAGAAATCCTGGTTCTAAAATATAGGTCAGAGCGACGTTACAAACATTCTCTTTGCCTTCTTCATAAATCAACTCACGCATTGCTTCCAAGAAATAATTATTCTCAATATCACCTACCGTGCCCCCAACTTCAATGAACACAATGTCTGCACCGCTCGTCATGGCTAGTGTTCTGACAAATTGTTTAATTTCGCCAGTCACATGAGGTATAAATTGAACATCTCGACCTAAATAATTCCCATTACGTTCGCCGCTCAAAATCTGCGTAAATAGTTTTCCTCCCGTAAGGTAATTTTTTTTAGTAAGATCTTTTCCTAAAAAGCGCTCATACGTTCCCAAATCCATATCGCTTTCAGTACCATCATCTAATACATACACTTCACCATGGCGGAACGGATTAAGAGTTCCGGCATCAACATTGAGGTAACCATCAAATTTCATTAACGTTGTGTTGAGCCCTTTGAGTTGCAGTAGATTTGCGAGTGATCCAGCAAAAATTCCTTTGCCTAGCCCAGACATAACAGTTCCGTACACAATCACAAATTTAGTTTTGCCCCGATTGTATCCCTCAGGAAGAGAATTATAAAATTCATGCTCCTCTGTTTTATGAGAAACATTATCCAGAATTGTATTGACCATCTCGATCGCCCCCGCGTTTCTGTAGCAGAGTTTTAGTTCTTTAAGAGGTTTGCGCACAACTGGGTGGGAACGAATAACGAAGTGTTGTTGTAGCAGACTATGGTCTAGTAGGAAATGTTTTTGGGAGTAGTTATTCAAATTGTGGATAACAGCCAGGATAATAATCTAATTTATCCTCGTTCATCACAATAACAAAATCGTAATGTTTGATGATGTCTGAAAACCGATCACGAATTTCAAGCATTATTGTATTGAACTTGTTGAAATCTTCAATCTCAAAATCCATCTCTAGATCCCATGACCCAATGCTATTGATGACATAAGTGAGGTTATTTATGGAGCGGCAATATTGGAAGAATTGATTGTATCTTTGATTTGTTACGTTTTTAAATTTCAGCAATGCTTTGCAGTAAATCCAATTAAATTTGTTGAGATCCAGAGAAATTCTGTTGATAAGAATAATTTTATCTTTTTTAAGATTTTTTATCCGGTAATTGATTATTCTTGGGGTTGATTTTAATCGCTGAGCGATTTCTGTGATAGGCATACGGGCATTATTAACAAGCAGTTTGAGGATTTCTTCATCTGTCGAGTCTAGGGTATAGTTGCTTTTCTGACCACCCTGCAAAATCACTTCATGAGGTTGTTTGTTATTCAAGAGGTATTCTTTTCGCCAATGTGGAACACCTAAACTAATCGTTGTTTCTCTAAGAGCCATGTACTGACTAAATTTCTCATCGAGCTCTTTCAGAGCAGCATTAAATTCGTAGACATCTTTAACGAAGTAGCCAGCAATAAGATCCCATTTTCCAGAGCAGGTGGCAATCCATTCAGTTTTAGGATGTGCTTTGAGAAATTCTACCAATTGTGCCATAATTTCTCTATTGGCATTTTCTAGAGAAAGGTAAATTTTGTATTTGGAGAATCCCAGCTTGTACGTGTCAATGACTGTAGCAAACCGTGTGATGATGCTTTCTCTTAAAAATCGTTTTATTCTGTAATCGACGACTTGCTTGCTTAATCCTACTTTTTTGCCGATTTCAGAATTAGTCTGGCGGCAGTCAAGGTCTAATTGATAGAGAATTTTTCTGTCTTTTAGATCTAAGTCTAGGCTCATCTTATGAATTAATAGACATTTTATTTATAAATTTTGTTATTTTGACAATAATATTGAACAAAAGTTATTTATCTTCTGCTTACACTAGATTTGGGAGAGATTAAGATAAAAAATGAAAACATACTATGTCTGTGTTAAAGAAATCGGAAGAACGGTTGGACTCTTTTCTACATTAAATTATGTTGCTCTATTTGTTCCATCATTAAGGTTAGGCGAAACCAGAGAACAACTAGAATCAAAAAAAAAAAGTCAAAATTTGATGGCAAGAATAACAGCAGTTTCACTCGAAGACTTAGCGGATGGACTCGTTGTCCATGCCGGAACCGTTGAAAAATTATGTACTGTCCAGAATGAACGTACTAACCATAAAAAATGTGCGATACTTTTAGGTAATGATGGAGAAGAAAGTTACGTAGAATTAGAGAAAATAGAGAGATTAAAGCGTGGGGGAAAGTTTGTGTTTGCAGTAACCTCAAATGGAGAAAAAAGAAGTAAGACATTTATGGCTGATTGCATAGAGGGAGAAATTGATTTCGTTGTTAGACAGTATAGCCAAATTCCCATAGAAAACGTGGGTTATTCTGAGAATGCTATTGTTAAAGCCTGGCAACAGAATAGTCCTCTTTGGAGGTGGTCGATGAGAGTAGAAACATCTTTTACTAGAGACTTGAGCTTACGGGAGCAACGATCTCTTGGTCAGAGAATAGAAGCAACTTTAAAGCAGAGAGGAGATTTCAATTGGAAACCCGTGAAATTAATTGACGTGAATAATGGCAATTACCCTCTTTTCTATGAAGTTGTAAGAGCTATTTCTTAATTTATCATCTCACCAACAAAATATATATACTCATTCTCTTTTAATAATCGGTTATGATTCGTGAAAAGGGGTTGATGGTAGTTTTAGTTCTATTCTTCCTTCTTGCCAATGGCGTTCACGGCACACTTGATGATGCTGCACGGTACGCACAGCAGTATGAAGATGGTTCTTTGGATTATGTGAAATTTAAAGTGCATTTGCAAGTGTTAGAAGAAGAATTTCGTGAGCAGTTGGAAGAGCAGCGACAAGAATTTACACTGGAGGAGGAAAGAAAAGAATCAAAGGATAATCAAGGACGAGAATTAGAACGACTCGGCAATCAAGCTGAAGAAGCACTGCGGGCGAAAGATAAGGAGAAGCTGGTTCAAATAATCGATCAAATCGATGCTGAGTTTGCGAGATTGGGGAATAATCAAAGTGCGCTGTTTAAAGCAATACGAACCGCGGCAGAGGAAGGTAATTTTGGGGAAGTAGAACGATTAGCAGATGACATTCCAGAAGATGAATTTAGACGAGATGGTGATCAGCGCGAGGATCATTTTCAAACAGAAGGCTGGTCTTTAGAAACGGTAAAGAATATTTTCGGAGAGCCAACGGGGTTGAGCAACAATCTCTGGTTGAGTAATGAGCAGAGATCGGTTATCGTTGATGAAGAAATTCCTCAATTTGAAAAGAAAGTATTTGATGGGGAGAAAGTAAAAGTGACGTTGCATGCCTGGCCGAATGGATTGCAGCAGAATGGAAAAACGATTGTTTTCTACCATATTGGGTTAGAAAGTGTGTTTAAGCTGCAATCAGATGCACTGCCAGAAACGATGATCCAAGACATTGTCGCTAAGGTAAAACAATATCAGGAAGGGACAATCTCTTTGGAAGAGTTGGCGAAAGATGCCGTGCAGCGGGAACGAATGATGTATGAATTTCTGCGGGAGAATCAAGAGCAGTGTAAAACATTCCTTGGCGGTTTGTTGCCTGATCGAAAAGAAGTGACAGTAAAGGAGTTTAGGGGATTTCTTGTGGATTCAAAAGAATTTAGTGCCGAGGCAGTGATTCAACATCAGCAAGGCGATGATGAGCATTATTCAATCTGGTTTGATCTGCGTTCAAAACAAGAGCAAAATCAAAACGGAGGCTTTGAGAGCAAACCGTTTACAGATGATCTTTCACAAAAAAACGGGGAAGAATTATGGACTTTTTTTGAACACGGTTTTGAGAGTGTAGCAGAGCGGGTAGACAAAAATGATCTGGCGAGAACACAAGCAATCCTTTCCTCGAAACAAGATGAACTCAACCGTTATCTTAATGAGATTCAATGGCGGAATAAACAGCAGAATGAAACCATTGATGTGGATAATAAGATTGAATCACTCCTGCGACGGACTACGGATCAGGCACGGACAGAGTTTATTCAGCGGACAATGTTCACGCAGAATTTAATTCATGAAGTAGAACAGAAATCAAACGGATGGTGTAGATCAGAAGAGGATTCTTGTAATGATGGAGAGTTCTGTCAAGCTGCGCAGTGTGTCAGCGCCCGCGGCGGGAATGAAGTATGCACCAATGGAAATGACGATGATAATGATGGGTTGTGGGATTGTAATGACCCAGACTGTCCTTCTTGTGAAGAAATGAATAAAGAAAGGGAAGACAGAGAAGAGAACGAGAGGCAAGAGATTAAAGAACAGCAGGAAGAAAATCGTAAACTACCTCCAGAAGAGCTTCCAGGTGAAGAGTTGCCGATAGTCCCGCCTGAAGAAGAACAGCAAGATTCAACAGAAGAGCAAACGAATGAACAACCTGTGGGAGAGCAGGAGAATGAAGATACAGCTCCAGAGAACCCTCAGGAAGAACAGCAAAGAGAAGAGGATAATGAGGAACAACAAGAAGCGGATTCCTCTTCTGAAGAGAGTGAGCAAAGCAATGATCAAAGTGAAGCTCCACCCAGCGATTCTGGAACCGGTTCGGGAATTAATTTATTTAATAATATCCAAGAAACAAGCCCCTATCGTGTTTTGGCGGAAGTGATGGGAAAGCTGATTGGACGGCTGGCAATAGGTTCAGCAACGGACATTTTTGAAGAAACATCAAGTGATCAAACAGAGGAACAAACAGCAGCACCAACTAGAGAAGAACCACAAGAGTCAACAGAAGAACAAGAACAACAAAGAGAAGAAAATAGTGGAGAAAACCAACAAACTGATCTTCCTCCTGAAGGGGATAATAAAAATCGAAATAATGAGGATATAACTCAAGAAGACAATAATCAAGCTGAAGAAAGAAGAGCAGACGATTCTGAGCGTGAAAACGACGAACGACGAGAAGAAGAAGAAGAAAGAAACAACGAAGAACAACGCGATGTCTGTCAATCTGAATGTACTGAGTGTTCAACCTGTGATTGGCAAAGTGATTCTGAACGCTGTGAACAGGTATGTAAACCCTGTAATCTTTGCCGTTATCAGCAAGGGCAGTATAATTGCCACGCGAATGAAGAATTTAGTCAAGACCGCGGATTTTGCATGTGTCTGGAAGGTTTTTCTAACTGCGATGGTGATTGGCTTAATGGATGTGAAACGCAAGGACAATGCCAACCCTGCACACAGGATGAAGATTGTGCTTCCGCCCGATGCAGTGAAGATAATCGTCGGGTAGCAACGTTTCGTTGTGAGCAAGGTGATAGTTGGGAGGAAGTTAAACGCCATCTTGATATTAGCGGACAATGTGATGTTCTAAGTGATGGAAAAACAGAAAGCGGATTCTGGATTAATGGTTGGGGAGAAGGACTGAATAATTTTAATCTGCTGAAGCAACAATATTACAACCAAGGGAATAATGAATGGTGCAAACAGGAATTAGAACAAGCACTGAAAGAAAGGACAATGATCGAAGAAGGATTTACACCTGCATTTATGGATTGGTATTTTACGGAAATCGTAGCCCAAAGTCCAGGAGAATTTGAGCAGCAGGTAAGAATGATTCACGGTCTGCAAGATTTGTTGGCACGAAATACGGATCACATCGGAAGAGCACTTTCGTGTTTAGGAAAAGAAAGTGTTGACACTTCATGGAAGCCCATCCGCATTATATATGATAGCCCTTATGGAAACATTGAACTCTGGGAAGAGGAAAAGACGACAACTGCTTTTGGCAAGCCCGTCAAGGTTCTTCACCCTTATCTTAAAATGTGGATTTTTCCGCCAAAAGAATTCATCATTACAAAAATAAAAGAAGAATTCTCTGGTATTCAAGGACCACGACCAGACGAAATTGCGGAAATTCAGCAAGAAGAAATGGTTATGGAAGAAATTGAAAAAATCAGCAACCGCTTTGACAATGGAGCGGAATTACTTGTCCAATTAAAAGAAAGAGACACGGTGTTATTGGAAGGATTAATTCGAGTCAATCCAGAAGTCATTATGCAAGTGGAAAAAGTAGAGAGTTATACGGGTGAACGTGATGCAACCGTGACAGTTGATGCGGATTATCTTTACGAGACAATGGAAATTGTCCTCAAAGAGATTGAGGGAGAACATGTACAAGGACCGTGGTGGGAAGAACAGCAAAGGCAACTGTTTAATGATGCCTTTGTCGGAATTAAGATTCTCGGAAAAGCAGTTGTGGCGTTGACTAATGGAGACATCAATGTTGAACCAGACGGCCAAATGGGAAAAATTGTCCTGTCACTGAAGGAGATCATAATGCTGATGACGAAAGTGAATTAAAAAAAAGCTGGTTTAATTATATTTTACTCCAAACGCTTTCTCACGAAGCCAGTCTTTGAGCATGCCTTCTTGTTTAAAAAAGTCGTGAATCGGCTGACGATCAGGAATTATAGTCAACGGAGATTTGAAGAAAAATGATAGTTGTTCTTGTACACCACTTTCGCCATGACGGGCACTGTATTCCAAAAGACGAATGAGATCAAGCACAGCGCCGGCAGCAAGGATAGAATCACGGCAGAGAAAATTGATCTTGAGCTGCATGGGCATTCCTAAAATTCCTAGGAAATCAACGTTATCCCACGCTTCTTTATTGTCGCCACGCGGAGGATAATAATTAATGTTCACTTTATGATACGGACTGTAACCCAGAATTTGATCCAGCACACTAGATTTAGTCATTATTTTTGATTTCAAACTGCCGGGGTCGTCAAGAACCAGTCCGTCTTTGTTTCCCAGAATATTAGTGCTGAACCACCCTTCGACACGAAGATTTTTGAGACGAAATAAAGGGGCAAGAGCAGTTTTTAAGAGTGTTTGACCAGTTTTGCCATCTTTTCCAGCAAAAGGGGTTTTAGTTTTAGCTGCTAATTCACGGAGGGCAGGTGCTTCTTCAGCAAGACTCGGGGTGAAATTGATGTAAGGGGCTTGAGAGGCAAGAGCAGCATAGGCATAAACTTGAACTGGACTGATGGAAGAATCGTTCTGGCGAAGGCCTTCTTCGAATGAGGCGAGAGTTTGGTGAACTGAGGTAAATGGATTGTATGCTTCTGTCGATGACGTGTTAACAACGAGAACGCGCTCACATTGATGGAACTGCTGAAATTCTCGAATGTTCTGCTGCAGTACTTGGACAACTTCCCATAACGTTGCTGCGGGGATAAGATGCTTCCCTTGTAGATTTTTAACATATGTTGAGGAAAAGACACCAGGCAATGGATGAAAAAGTTTCAGTTCAGGCGCGAGTTGATGAATAAGTTCTGGAGGAACAATACCTTGTTCCAATGAAGCATCATAAAGAGATTGATCTTCGATATCCCAACCTCCAAAGACAAGATCGTTGAACTGGAGCAAGGAGAGAACTTCTTTGATTGGCTTTTGGTTATGGCGGTCAAGAACACCATCTTTTACGGTTGAAATATTAGTTTCAGTGTAAAGACCATACGGCGGTGAAATTCCTTTAGCAATAGCCAATGATGCAATAACTGACGTTGTGGAAACTGCTCCACCAAATCCGACAAAGAGAATTCCAATACGAGAAGACATACGAGCACCTCTATTGTAAAGAGTAGAGGGTTGATGCTTTTAATGGTTATGAACGTAGGATATAGATTGGAAAATCATCAAAGTCATAATGAAGAAAATTAATTCACAGGAGTTATTCCTAAGGAATCTGCAACAACTTGTTCTAATGGCCCAAACTGAGTCAATTCACTTTTCCGAATTACTTTTTGAACTTGAGCAGGTCCATAAAAGTTTAAGACCATTACTTCGCTTCGTTCACCTAATAACGCTTTAATTCCACAAGAATCTTCTACTCCATTATACCCATGACAATAAATTCTTCCGGAGTGGGAAACATCTCCCCCTCTTTCAGTTAATTCAGTACCACAATGTTGACAATAAACTTCTTGTTGCTCTCTTGAAAAATATTTTTTTGCCAAATCTAATAGTCCCATGAGTTAAGAGTTATAAACTCTGAGTTATATTATTTATGGTAATTAATAATACAATATTAAAAAATAATCAATGAAGATAGGAAACTGAAGTTTTGTTTAATGTTAAACAGCGCCATCCTAAGAGCAGGTTCACTGGTGGAAAGCCTGATCATAGCACTGAGGAACAACAACATTAATAAAAATAGAGTGTTCTTGCGAGGATATGTCTTTATTTAAAGAGATGCTAGCAGGTGGAGAAACAATTTTTCGCGATCCGGTAGTCTTAGATTATGATTTTCAACCCAAAATCATGAAATTCCGTGAGCAGGAGCAAATGCATTTTGCAACGGTAATTAAGCCGTTATTACAAGGGCACACCGGACGAAATCTTTTTGTCCACGGTGCACCGGGAATCGGTAAGACGACAGCGTGCAAGCACGTTTTACGAGAGTTAGAAGAAACGACAGAGGAGGTAATCCCGCTGTATGTAAACTGCTGGAAAGAGAACACGACGTTTAAAGTGTTTTACAGACTCTGTGAAGAATTGGGATTTAAGTTCTTAGTCAATAAGAAGACCAACGAATTGTTTTCATTGCTGAAAACGAAGTTGAACAAAAAAGGAGTGGTCTTTGTTTTTGATGAAGTAGACAAATTGGAAGATATGGATTTTTTGTATACCATTTTAGAGGATATTTATCGGAAGTCAATTATTGTGTTAACGAATTATCGAGACAGCTACTCAGAGATGGATAAACGGATTCGAAGCCGTTTTGCGCCGGAATTTTTAGCGTTTAGGCCGTATACTGAACAAGAAATTCGCGGCATTCTAGAACAACGGAGGGATTATGCGTTTATTCCCGGCTGTTGGGAAGAAGAATCATTTAATGAAGTGGTAGAGCAGTGTGCGGAAACGAAAGATGTCAGGATTGGGTTGTATTTAATGCGCGAAGCAGGAACGATTGCTGAAGAGAAAAGTGCGCGGAAAGTGCTTCCCGCTCATGTTGCGGCGGCGATTACAAAAGTGGAAAATTTTCATATTAAGCCAACGGAAGATTTAGAACAAGATATGCAAAAGATATTGGCGTTGATTCAGGAGAAAAACGGCTCAAAGATCGGGGATGTATATACAGCGTACGTTGAAAGCAATGGAGAAATGAGTTATAAGAGCTTCCAGCGGCGGATTGCAAAGCTGGATGAAGGACGTTTTATTACGACGGAAAAAGTGTCGGGGAAAGATGGGAATACGACGATTCTCCACTTTAGTTCACATAAGAAGTTGACGGAGTTTTGAGAGAATGGATAGGAAAAATTAATCTAAAGAAAAGTATTCTTTCGTAACTGGATCAATTGCAATCTTTACTCCCATTGTTGAATCAAAACCAGGAAACCCACTTTTGCCTACAGTCGCTTCTAATACAACGCATTGTTCACCATTAAGATCATAATAAGTGATTTCACCATCAGGAAGAAGACTTTGTGTGGAATAAGCGATACGATAATCAAAATTAATACTAACAGTAGCCATATTTTCAGAATTTGTATTTACTAAAATTATTCCGCCATTCCTGTCAAGAGAATCACAAGAGTCCGATACTTGGTAAACGTTTTCTTTTTGGCACGAAAGATAATGAGTAAAGCTTTCTCCATTGACCATCTTTGATTGTTCTTTAATTGATGGAACAAAATAAATATTGAGTGGTGTTGATGAAGAGATTGAATAACCAATATCCATATACTGAATTGGGTCAGTGAATATTGATCCGCCTCCCCCATAATACCAGATATTTCCAGGATTCAACGCAATAGTTTGTTCGACATTTCTCTTTAAAAATACTTCACCAGAGTTTATTTCAACGTCATACTCGCTATCATCCCCTAATTTCAAAGAAACGGTTTCAAGAATGCTTTGTTCAATATACTCCCATAGGTTGTCTGGATCTACACCACAAGCAAGAGAATAGGCATGGCTATCTGTCAATACTAAATATGTCTTAAAACCTATGTTTTCAAGCAAAGAAGACATAAAGATTGTTAGATCCTCACAATCCCCTCCTTGAACTTTCATAGTATCAGTAGGAGATTGTATAAATTCATTACTTCGTGGATCGCTATAATAGTCATAATTATCAACAACGTAGCGGNNTGAGGATGCCAAACTTCTTAATTCAATGTCTTCATATACTATCTTATTCAAATATGGCTCTGCTCTGAAAATAATTGGATCAGTAATAGGGGCACTTTGTTCATATGTAACAGAATTCAGTTCATCTTTATTCACGGAAAGTTGCTCTGAACATCCAACCAAGAACAATAAACTCAAATATAGACACAATAGATAATAATTTTTCATTACTTAAACTAAACAAGTAGCCCAATTTATAAATCTAATTTAAGTCTTATTCTTAATTGCTAACAATTTCTTTTATGGTATTTAGCCCAGAGAATTATTGATTTCAACAACAATTAAATATAAAAGAGAATAACCTCTCTAAACTTATGAATACTATCAACAAACTACGAAAATTTTACGAACTCAAGAAAATAGAGCGGGCTTGCTCTGTCGCTCAGAGAAAAGAAAGTTCTGCAGAACACAGCTGGAGTTCTCTGATCCTAGCGGATTATTTCCTGAGTACAATGAAAAAACAGAAGATTGATCGTGTGAAAGTGTATGAACTTTTGATGTATCATGATGTAGTGGAAATTGAATGCGGCGATGTCTGCATTAGTAAAGAGGAACAGCACAAGAAAAGTAAAGAATCGGAACAAAAAGCAATGGTGAAGTTGAAGAAGAAATTACCAGATCCATTGAGCCAGAAGTTTGCGGATTTATTTATCGAATTTGAGGAAGGTAGAACGGTTGAAGCACGATTTGCAAAAGCAGTCGATGCATTGGATGCAGAGATTCATGAACTGGATTACAAGCAGGACTGGGTGGGATGGACCGAGGAATTTTTACGTAAGAAGAAACAGCATAAATTCAAAGAGTTTCCGGAATTGGAAGCGATGTTTGAAAAGACGATTGCATTTTGCCGGAAGAATGGATATTTTGAGCAGTAGTAGATAAAAAAGTTATAAATAATAGGGACTCTTATTTCGGATCATGGAACAATCTTATGAATCTGAGGAGATAATTTCTTCAATCCTTGTAAAGAATACAATTAAGAATCTATTTGATAATAAAGAAATTGAAATTATTAAAAGACCATCCTCATTCATTATTAGATTGAAGAATGAACCAGAAGATAGAATTTCTAGGGTAATTCTTCTTCCACCTCATGGATTTACAGCAAATAGAATTGATGAGACAAATCCTCATGCGGAGGTGAGAAAGGCGAAAATAGAGATAAGAGGAGGCGTTAGACCGAAGCGATCGGGATTCAATTTCCTAAAAAATTGTCTTAAATATCAATATTATACTATTCGTAACATCAAAATTACTGAAGAGGAACCTTACCCTAAAATCGATGGGGAGTATTACAAAGAAGAGGTTAAGTCTTCAAAACAGAAATTTCTGGTCGTAAAAGAAAATGGGGTTGGTTTTTATCATAGTTTAGTAAATCTTTCGAGTGAATGGATTTTGCTGATCCTAGATAAAGAGTTGAGATTTCAAAGAATCCCTGAGTTACAACTTAAAATCGAGAATCTTGATAAAAGCCAGCAAAAAGTGATATCACATCTTTATGGGAAGGTTATCTCTTTAGGAGACACCATTTTTGAAAATGAAGCAAAAATTATTGAAGAGACTTATAATTTCGATGTTGATACAATAATCCCCATTCTAATAGAGATGCTTAATATCGTAGAGACTGGAAAGCATGAACCATGTACTGTTTATGCAATAATTTTAAAAATTGGTAAGAAAAACAAAAATGTAATTAATTTTCTGAAAGAGGCATTGAAGAACAAGACTGCGCCGAAATATTATCTAGAGGAATTAATTAAGAAATTGTCAAAATGATGTTTTTGGCATTTATTTTATTATTGGCTCAAATTTAGTATAATGTTATATACAAACACCTCTAGATTCTACTATGAAAAATCCAATAAATGAATTTATTGTCCAGATCTCCGAAAGATTATTAATGACTTCGATTTTTGAAAAATTATGATTAATCTCTTCTTAGAAATGACCAAACAAGGATTACCCCATTGCTCAGTGTCTGGAGATTATGAACTTATGCACATTTTTAGAGTTCGGTATGAAAAACCACCTTCTTTTGATGAGACTAAAGACATGGCGACACAAACTTTAGAGGGATTAGAATTTTGTCTTGCAGTAAGGTCATTTGCTGGAGAGATGTCCCAGGTTGGTGATTTTTTTCTAGAACTACGTGATCAAAATCACTTTATGATTCTCATCCAGAGAGAAGATCTTTATGCTGCTGTTATCAGCATAGGATGGCGAGGTAATCCACTAGTAGATCAAGACCGCCGTGAAAAATATCTTGCTTTCTTACAGAAGTACTTTAGAGCTTCTGAATCTTAACTCAACCCAATATCAACCACAACTACTTTCTCTTTCATCCCAACTTTGACAGATAAATA
>DUGB01000040.1 GCA_013331555.1 Candidatus Woesearchaeota archaeon | reverse complement strand
AGCTAAGAAGTCAAAGATAAGTCATTAAAATACAAGAATACACTTCATCATCTGGATGAGCAAGAATAAAGAAATAAGTTGAGAATGTATCAAGTTGCTCCATAACATCACTTCAACTCAATAACCATCCCTTCCCAGCCAGGGTTGACCAACTTCGTTGAACCGATCGTATCTGTCATCCCCACCGTTTCATGCAGATGACCAGAGATTGCCACTTTGGGTTTAATCCGCTCAATGAATTTACGATAATCTTTACTGCCAACATGTCTTTTTTCTAATCGATCCAAGGTTGTTGCAAACGGCGGACCATGCGTAACTAACACGATTTTCTTTCCTTTAAAATTACCATACCATTGACGAGCAATTTTACGAAATACCGCATCTTCCTGCGCAAATCCACCGCCGCCGTAACCCATAAACACATAGCCATCAATCTCAACAGCCTGACGGTGAAATAATACCACATTAGAAAAAACCGGAACGACTTTCTCCAATAATCCCTCGCGTTCTTCATGATTGCCAGGGATAATGTATAATTTCTTTCCCGTCTCCTGAAAAGTTTTGAAAACAAATTCAACCCCTTTCCCAAACGTCGAAAAATCACCCGCACAGACACAAAAGTCAATGTCTTTCTCACGCGCCCGTTTAGCTAATTCTGCAATAGCTTTTTTGTTCTCGTGAATATCAGAAAAGGTAAGAAATTTCATAATCACTCCCTCAAAATTATAATTATAAAAAGATTGTGAAAAATCATCCACATCATTTATGCCGATTGTACTTCTTTCAACGGTTGTTCCTGTGCTTGAACAGGAGTATTAGTTTCCTGCTGATCTTTTAAGAGCACAACCCGAACAATCACATCTTTTAGTGGATACAACTTCGTTAACTTTTTGCGTATTGATCCAATTGTTCTCTGACTAACTAAGTTGCTGACAAAAGTATCAAAATCACTCTTCGCAAACTCTTCTTCCAAATCTTGATGTAAAATACCGCGCAGTTTGGCCTGCAGTGAACGCTGCGTTTTATGAAGAGTAACTAATAATGTCTTGACTATGACAGAAAGACCTTCTTTGGTCGTAAATGTGAATGTATCATCCAGACGATCAACATTTTTCCGGGCGAGACGCTTGATATGCATCACCGTATATTCAAAACCAAGTGTTTTTGTTCGCAGGGTTTGACCCTCAACGGCAACAATCCGAAACTTAACATACACATTCTGATCTTTCATATTGCCGGTAAGATCTTTCAAATTGACTTTTAATGTTCTGCCCATAGCAGACAAAGGAGTATCAAGATAACTCTCACCTAATTCTTTCTGAGCAAAAAGAGCGGGAGCCAAAATGCGGTACCATAACTTCTTTTTTTCTTTAATGCGACTGACTTTCTTTTGTTCTGTTGGTGCTGCCATCTAAAATGCTGAATTTGAAGCCTATTTAAAAACATTCCGAAAAAAAACTAAAGACAAGCCTAAAAAAGCCCGTAAACCTCAGACTAAAACAAAACCAAAACCTTTTTAAGCATACCAAAAGAGTCGAGCAACTCCACTTAAAATGATCTTGACAACCCAGCAGCGACCGCAGATTGGTATTGAATATGAACTAGGAATCTATAACCGAGATGGGACAATTGCAAATAGAGCTGATAAAGTATTGGTCTGTCTTCAAGAAACAACAAAAAAAGGAAGAGCACCATCATTTTGTCCTGAAGGAACATTATGTCAAGTGGAATGGAATTCCCTACCTGGACGAAGTATTGACTTCCTTGCCAGAGAGCTTCTGGAGAGTATAACCGCGCTTGAAGCAATTTGTGAAAAATTAGACGTAATTCCTATCCCAACAAGCGAAAATGGAGCGGGAGAAGGAAAACCTAATCCCGCAAAACAACATCGCGTAAGAGTGTATGAAGCAGTGGTCGGCAGAGAAGCACTGGATCGCTTATTCGGAATCTCCGGAATTCATCTCCACATTGACTTACATTCAGGAAGAGAAGCAGAGCAGTTCAACATCTTGACAGCATTACGACCGGCAATTGCGTTCACATCAACATCACCGTTATCAGCAGACACTAAAAATGGACTCAACTGCCACCGCTATGATCTCTTTGCAAATCCCACTAACGGTGTCTTCGCCGCCGTCCCGGAAGAAATAAGATACATTAAATTCCTTGCTGAAATCCAAGCCCGAGATGAAATTAGGTATCTCAGTTGGAAAGAAGCAGCTGAAGAAAGAGGAGTAGATCAAGAAGAATTCGCCCGTTCATTTACAATCGCCAATACCGGATATCCTGATATTCGCTATCGCCCGGATATGGGAAAAGGAACATTTGAACTACGCATCAATGATTCCTGTCCAGCCGATCTTCTTATCGCATATGCCGCGTTTGTACAAGGATACGTTCATCGCGCAATGACCGCAAAAAGTATTAGGCCAGCATCCTCACCGGAAGAACCATACTCTTTCCAAAACGAAGAAGTAATTCTGCCTCACCTCCATACCCTCAATGATTTAACCACACGAGCAATTGAAAAAGGACTACGCGACCCCACAGTAGCAGAATATCTTCAAACACTAGTAGCATTTGCCGAACACGGTCTTCAAAACTTAGAGCGGCGCTATCTCCAGCCATTGCGAGAAACGATAACAACACGAGAAAACTGTTCTGATCGAGCAATGCACCACGTTGATCCGACCTGGGTAACAACACCACGAGAATACTCAGAATTGGAAGCACGAAGAGTTAATCTGTTCATGCGAGAATTACAATGTCATGGCACGACACAATTAAGAGCTCTTTATCTAAAAAGCCTCCGATTCGCTTAACCACTATGTGCCGCATGCTTCTCGCTCTCGGAACAATTGAACTTCAGCCTCTCTTAGAGGGAATGAAAATCATTGCTCAAAACAAAAATCGCGGCCATGAATTCAACACCAACTCTTATCCATGGACACATAGCGACGGCTGGGGAATAGCCTTTCGCGAAAATGACTGCTGGAAAATACAGAAATCAATACAACCAATCTATGAAGAAAATACAAATAACCTAAACACCATAAAAACAAACCATTGTGTTCTCCATATCCGCAAAGCGCTGGGAAGTGAGATAAAAAATGAAAATACCCATCCTTTTCTCAAAGATAATATTGTTTTCTGCCACAATGGATTCATTCCTGAACCAATCACTTTTTCTAAAACATTCCAGCCCCAAGGTCAAACCGACTCAGAAAAGCTATTTTACGCCATCCTAACCATAATCAAAGAACACAAAACAACTCCTGAACAAGCAATCAAACTCGTTCTTAACCAATACACGCCAAAAACAGGTACAAATATTATTTTCTCAACACCAGAAGAAACAATTATTGCAGTGCGAGCAACAAACTACCCGCAATATTATCACATGGTTATCGCCGAAACACCAACATTCATAATTATCAGCTCTGAAGAACTCCCGACATACCCAGACCTGCCTTGGCAAAAGATAATACCTGGACAATACGTAATCATTAACAACAACACCAGAAAATACCTCCTAAAAAATATTTAAAGTCTTATTCAACAACAACCACAAACCCTTTTGCTTTCAAAATCTTCTGCACAGAACGATCAATACTCTTCTCAGCAATCTGACCATCACGAACGGCGTCAGCAACAACAGTAATCATTCTCTCCATTTCCGTTGGATCTTCATTAAAATTTAAGATTACATCGTTGCCAGCCGCAAAAACAGCAAGATACATCTCATCTAAAGAAGAGTAATAAGAACGCAGGCCCGCCATCATCACTTCATCTGTTACGATTAGCCCTTGATACCCACTCTCAAGCTCTAGCTTCTGAACTACTTCACCTGAAACGGTTGAAGGAAGCCCTTGTGAGTTAACCGCACCAGAGGTTACCAAATGACTAACCATAACTGCCTTCACTGAATCGGCAACTTCTTGATATGGAAGAAGATCGCGATTTTCGATGACTGCCGCAACCAACGACGTATGCGAATCGCGAACAACTAGCGTTTTACCAGGATAATGCTTAGCAGTCGCAATGACCCCTTCTTTCTGCAAGCCAAGAATATATGCTTCCGCCAATTCTGCAACAACCGTTTCATTATCCGAGAAGCTTCGGCAATGCCAAAGTAAATCACCAAGATCAACGACGGGAGCAAAATTAAGAGACACCCCCAATGAATGTAAATAACGCCCTTCCTCAACCCCTTTCTCATACGCCGCTCCAACCGAATGAATATCAACCGCCGCCGTAAAATTCTTGAAATTACCGAATGGATTAAGACACCCCTCTAAATCCACAGAAACGAAAAATGGAATTGTCATCCCTTCTTGAAATTGTTCAATCGTTTCTGGATATAATTCTTTCTTCTCCAGAGCAAATAAATGAATTCCACCCAACTGAAGTGCTTTCCACGGTTTTAAGTTCCATGGTGCGCCATGCACAACAACCATTTGGGCAATTTTCTGTTCTAACGTCAAAGAGTCCAAATAAATGATATTTCCTTCATCAACAATGACAGTTGGTTGAGGTAAAATAAGCAACCCACGAGCACGGGCAACGGTAAGTAAACCCAAAAATAACACCATCACTAATAACACCATGAAAATTCTCTTCTGAAGAAGATTCACTCGCTGCTCCACAGAGACTCCAGACAAACGTGAATTTGCGTTCAATCTTTTCAGGTTCTTTTTTCTCATCATCACGACCGCCAAATTGGCTGACCACGACAATAGGCATACGCCTTCGCATTCAACCAATATTCAACCACTTTGCCCGTTCCTGTCCGACAAACCTTTGTCAACGGCTGCGAATTATACTCCAATTCAGCATCAGCACACTGCAGCTGCTGGCGTGCATATAAACAACACGCATTAAGATCATCCCATTGGTCAGCATACCCATTCCACCGCACGACACACAAAGGGTCGCCGCGATAATACCATCCTTTCCCTAATGAAGGAACACTCACCCCAAAAAAATTGAGCAGCAACAACATAGTCACAAAAAAGAGAGAAACATTTAAAATGAACCAGACCCTCGAACTCACCATAGTAAGAAGAGAATAAATAAGAATATATAAAATTGTCTTTAACCATGGAAATAAAAATTTTTATTCGCCCCACTGACCCGTGGAGCCAGAAACTTAAAGAACTCCTTAAAAAGAAGAAACTTTCTTTTCTAGAATTTGATCTCTCGGAGAGTTCTGAAAGTGTCGTTTTTCGTGATGAAGTATTGCAAAACACAGGTCAGATTGCTGTACCCGTCATCTCCATTGACAACGAATGGATCGTCGGATTTCAGGAAAAGAAAATTGAAGAACTGTTGAACAAAAAGAGTAAATAAAATAAATAGCCTACTGCCAAAAATCTACTTCACTAACGTCAGCGTCCTTTTTTCTAACAGTGTGTAATTGTACTCAAACTGCGCAGTAAGAGAAGTCATATACGAGTTCAAGTCCCGCAAATATGATTTTCGACACAGTAAAGTCACCGGAGATCGTTGGTCTTTAAACTCAATTCGATTCCGCTCTAGCCCGGTTCCTTGAAAGAAGCAATCAAGCGCCTCCCCACCAAGCGTCGCTGACTTTAACATCACCGTACCAACCGTACCTTGACCACGATTCTGCATCGTGAAGCGAAATTCTATTTCCGCTCCCGTTCCGGGATACACAACTTCTTCCATTGCTGTAACCGCAAGAGGCGCACCTTGGCCAGAATATGACTTTTTCGGCTGTACCGTGCACCCCGAATCATACACTTCATACAAAGAAGGATTAATACAAATGGTATCGGCAAACTCCATTCCTGAACGATACGATAACTCCGTTGCAAAATTGCCTGTATAATACTCCGCATTCTGAAACAATTGCCCAGAACGTCCGTCAAACTCAACATAAGCACTGTCACCATCCGGACTCATCGCACTTCGGCCAAGAAGCGGATTGACAGATTGCACTGTTGGCACAACATCAAAATAACTTGCTACTAAACCCACAAGCTGTAGCGTGACATCCTGAACATCATACGCCGCTTGATTGTGAACTTGAGCGATGATCTTAAAATTAGACAAAGGATAAATTTTATCTGGAGGAGCATTGCGCACAAATTCAACCGTCGGCTCAGCAATTCCTTGCTTAAAATTATACGTTGTACTTTTCCCATCGCCACTGGAACATCCAGTAATAATAACCAAAAGAATCAGCAGCAATCCAGTTCCAAAAGATATTTTCCTGTTCATCATGAACTCACCGGTGCTTCTACACTGGGAGATTTATGAATCGTAACTTGTTGCCGACCAGAAACGACATAATCATACACCACACTTGCTTGAAGAACAAGTGGCTCATAACTTTTTATCCCTTGAAGTTGAACCGGCAGATTCTCAATTCGGCATCCAGGAACACCAAACGTTTTTTGGGCGACACGACCTTGCGGAACAGCAATTTCACCATTACTAGTAAGACAAGGAGCGTTAAAACCACTTTCTGGCAATAACTGGTACGACAAAATGCGCTCAATTTTTCCTTTACCGATATTTTCAAAACTAAGGCCAACATAGATCGGCACGTTCACATCCACAATAGGATTACCGACCGTATTGCCTAATCCAAAGTTGAGTCGAACGAATTCCGCAGGAGCTTGAGAACTACTGTATTTTTGAAGCGAACCTCCCTCTATATCAGTCACTCTCTTCGTCAGAATGGCATTCTGCTGCGGTGTTCCGCCAGAGATAAAAAAGCGTGTGAGACGAGAACGAGTTTCGACATTGCGAAG
>DUGB01000105.1 GCA_013331555.1 Candidatus Woesearchaeota archaeon | reverse complement strand
AAGCAGAAATTTCAGCATAAAAGTTTTAATTACTTACTGCCGTGATTATAATACTGCTCCAACAATACATATTCCTGTATAGAATAAAGATCTCATTTTTTGATGGGAGACTCTCTTATTTAAAAATTCTTTTCAATTTTTGGCATTAAATTTTCCTAAATCCATTTGTTCTTCAACTTTTCTTGCTTTCATCTTCCGCATCATTTCGTCATCTTTTTCAAGAATCTGCTGGACTTCTTTTGCTCGTGCAATTACGGTTAATGGGATCCCGGCAATCTTGGCGACATGAATTCCATAACTATGATCTGTTCCACCCTCTGCTAATTTATGGAGGAGAATGATCTCATCACCGACTTCTTTTACTAGAACATTATAATTTTTTACTTTAGGAAATGTTTCGGCTAATTTGTTGAGAACATGATAGTGTGTTGCAAATAGAGTTCGGGCATTAATGGTGTTGAGAATATGTTCGGCGACACTCCACGCAATTGCAACACCGTCAAACGTTGATGTTCCTCGCCCGATTTCATCAAGAACGATGAAGCTTTGTGACGTTGCGTTGTTCATGATGGCGGCAGTTTCACTCATTTCTACCATAAATGTACTTTGGCCAGAACTTAAATCGTCATATGCACCTACTCGGGTGAAAATTCGATCGGTAAGACCAATGACTGCTTCTTCCGCAGGAACAAAACTGCCCATCTGAGCGAGGAGAACAATCAGTGCAGCTTGTCTCATGATCGTGCTTTTTCCCGCCATATTTGGTCCGGTGATAATCATCATTTCTCCATTGTGGAGTATGAGATCATTGCTGATGAAACGCGGTTCGAGTGTTTCAACGACAGGATGACGTCCTTTTCTGATTTGAAGGATAGGTTCTTTTACTAACGTTGGTTTGGTGTACTGTTGTTCAGCGGCAATCTTTGCTAAAGAGCAAAGTACATCTATAACAGCAATTGACGCCGCAGTGGATTGCAGATTTGTCGTTTCTGTAGAGATTGTTTTAAGGAGATCTTGGAATAAATTGTATTCTAATTCCTGAATTTTTTCTTCAGCGTTGAGAATTTTTTCTTCTTCGATCTTGAGTTCTTCGGTGATATATCGTTCTGAATTGACAGTTGTTTGCTTGCGGATGTAATGTTGCGGGACAAGGGCAACGTTTTTTCTAGTTACTTCAATAAAATAACCAAAGACTTTGGTGTATCCTAATTTAAGGGTCGAAATTCCAGTACGTTGTTGTTCCTCTTGTTCGAGTTTTTGTAAATATTGTTTGCTGTTTTGAGAAATATTGCGGAGTTCGTCAAGCTGTTGGTGGAACCCGCTTTTGATAATTCCCCCTTCTCTGGTGGTAATGGGTGGATCATCGTGGATGGCGTTGCTTAAGATGGTGGCGAGGTCAGGGAGATGATGGAGTTGACTTATGGTTTGTAATAACGATGCGGTTAATGGCTTTAATTTTTGTTTGAGTGCAGGAAGTTGTTGTAATGAATTTCGCAGGGCGAGAAGATCACGCGGGGAGGCATTACCATAATTTACCCGGCTGATCAAACGTTCAATGTCGCTTATTTCTTGGATAATTGATGTTATTTCTTCGCGCAGAATGATTTTTGAATGGAGTTCTTCTACTGCATCCAATCTTTGTTGAATGAGTTCTTGCTGAAATAAAGGTTCGGTCAACCACTTCTTTAATAACCTTGCGCCGAGAGGCGTGACGGTTTTGTCAATAATTGAAATTAATGAGCCGCGGGTTGTTCCATCTTTAATGTTTTTGAGTAATTCTAAATTACGCAACGTACTGGGATCGAGAAGCATGTATTGTTGATTGCTTTTTATAGCAATGGTTTTTATGTGGGAAAGAGAATTCTTTTGCGTTTCAAGTAAGTAATGAAGCAGAGCTCCGGCGGCGCTGATTTGCTTAGGATATTCTTCTAGACCAAATCCGGCTAATGAGTTGTTCGAAAAATGGTCAAGCAGTCGTGATTTTGCTTTTTCAACACTAAAAAAATAGTCTGGAAGATGATGGACGAGACTGCCATATGATGCGATAGCAGTGCAGATTTCTTTATTGACGGCTAAGCTTTCTGGAATAATGCACTCGCTCGGTCTGCGTCTGGCAAGTTCGCCACTGAGCAGAGCAAAGGAAGGAAAAGAGGAAGTGTAAAATTCCCCCGTTGACATATCGCAGAACGCGGCAGCAAAATGGTCTTGCGAAGCAGTAATGGCAGTGAGATAATTGTTTTCTTTTTCGTTAAGCATCGTGGATTCGATTAACGTTCCGGCGGTGACGATGCGTACTAATCCACGTTTGACAAGACCTTTGGCTTGCTTTGGATCTTCAAGCTGTTCGACGATGGCTACTTTGTAGCCTTTTTTGACCAGTTTGCCGAGGTAATGATCTAACGCGTGAAAAGGAACGCCTGCCAAAGGGGCGCGTTTATCTCCCTTGCCGCGAGCGGTGAGAGTAATTTCCAGTTCTTTGGAAGCGGTGATAGCGTCTTCGTAGAACATTTCATAGAAATCACCCATGCGAAGCATGACTAAACAGTCAGGATGGGCTTTTTTGACGTCTTGATACTGTGTCATGCCAGGGGTAAGCTGATCGAAAGGGATATCCAAAACACTGATTTTAGATGTCATACCATTTTGGACGAAAATTAGATTTTAAAGATTGTTGTGGGGGAGAAGTAGATTGACTGAATATTGTCAAAATAAATTATTTTTTCTACCTCTTAAACTCACCGGCAATGTCAATGAGTTCAACGTGTCCTAAGAATAATCCGCGGCAACAGTAGCGTTCTAAGTCCAGAGCGTCTAAAGCTTTTTTAGGCTGTTCGCCTTTGTCAAGGCGTTCTTTGTATTCCTCCCATAAATGCCCTACAGGCTTACCACAGGAAAAGCATCGGATTGGTATAATCATTCTTTGTTCACCTATATGATTTCTGTCTCGCGGCGCGAGCTTTGGAGTCGTTTGGTTTCCGTGTTTCTTTACGGCGTACGTCTGCAACCAAGAGAAGACGGTCGTAGCTTTCAAATGTTTTTTTGAGTTTGTCATCACACTTAACAAGTGCGCGGGCAAGAGCTAAGCGTGCAGCGTCAGTTTGTCCATTGACACCGCCACTTTGAACAATAATATCAGCATTTATTTTGTGAGCAAGATCGCCTGCTAGAATCAATGGTTCACTTAATCGAAGGCGAAGTATTTCAGTTCCAAAGTTAGTGAGATTTTGCCCATTAATTTTAATTAATCCTTTTCCTGGGCGGATCGTGGCTCGAGCGATGGCCATTTTTCGTTTTCCGTGAGTGTGAATTGTTCCTTTCATAATTTTTTACCACCCATGTATTTACACACTTCAAGTATGGTTACATATTTCAAGTTTGGCAGCTTCTTGGTAGAAGCACTTTCGACAGTAATAAATTCTTTGTCCTTAATAACGTCAGGTACGCCACGGTAACACATAATGCGTTTGAATGCTTCTTTTCCGCGGGCAATTTTCCACGGCAACATTCCTCTGATGGAGCGGCGAACAAACCGTTCTGGGATGCGGGTTCTTTTTGCACTTTTTAATGGGTACCCTCGTCGGTTTAAGCGCTGTAATTCCTTTTCAAACGTGTTGATTTTTGCACCGCTGATGACCACTTTTTCACTATTGACAACAACTACTTCTTCTCCAAGAAGAGCATCTTTAGCAACGTGTGTTGCCAAGCGTCCTAAGACCATTCCTTCACCGTTATATATCTTCATTATCCTATGATCCTCACATTTTTTCCTTCTGGATTTGTGTGAAATAATTCTTCAATGGAGAGAATTTTTCCCTTTGCCTGGGTGATTTTTTGCTTTGCTTCTGAGGAAAAGCTCATCGCAGCAACATTCACTTTTTTATTGATTGTTCCAACACTCAATACCTTGCCTGGGACGAGAATAGTTTCTCCATCGAGGGCATATTTATCGATTTTGTAAACATTAACTATACGCCGTTCACGAGTTGGTTTCTGAAGGTCATCAGCAACGCGGCTCCAAAAGCTGCTTTGCCGTGCTTTTGCTTTCAGCTCATTGACGAGTTGAAGTACTTGATAATTTGTGGGACCAGTGCGTTTGACCATATTACAGTTGTTTCTCTAATTGTTCTATTTTTTGGATAAGGATATCTGCGCTCGTGTCGAGGATTTCTTTACAAGAAAGTTGTCCCCAGCTTTCGAGACCGAAAATGATATTATCCGTATATTCGATAGTGATTCCTTTGTCAATTTCTGCATAGTAATCGAGGAGCTGACTATCATATACTTTGTCTTGATTTAGTTCTAATTTTTTATTTTTGAATGTAAAAACACCATCGGTGCTTTTTTCTGCAACAAGAGCAGAATTCTCTACTTTTCCTATTTTAACAACTGGTTCGTGTTTGTAATATGCAAAACCTGGCGCCCATTTTGCGTGATTTTTTCCTTGTCCAACAACCGCAGTCATGGTTACGTCTAATTTTTGTTTTGCTAGTAATTTTACAATTGGCATTTTAGGATGGACGAATGTGCATTTTGGGTCAGCACTTTCTGCTTCTTCTGCATACACATAACCTTTCTTTGCTGCTTTGAGCTTAAGCTGTAAGGTGCAACGAGCACTTTTTCCTTCTACTTCTTCTTCACTTTCAGGCAGACGATATGATGATAAATCTGTTTTAATGGGAGTCAATCCTAAGCGAAGAGCAACCATGTCGTCATATAATGCGGAAGAATTGTCTTTAAACTCGACTTCTTCAACAGCGAGAGTAGGAACTTCTTCTAAGATAAGACGACGGACAGTATTGGCAAAAACTTCGTTTGTTCCTTTCATAAAGAAAGTTAACTTATTCTTCTTCCGTTCTTCTTTTATCTTTTCGAGTTTGAGTGTCATACTGTGAACTTATACGCGCCGTCCGCGTCGTCCTCCTTTCATCCGGCAACCATTGTGTGGTTCGGGAGTTACTTCTTCGATCTTTCCTATTCTGAGACCGGTTCGTGATAATGCACGAATTGCCGCTTGTGCACCAGGTCCTGGACTTTTTGGTCCGTTATGGCCGCCTTTTGCTCTGACACGAATATGAAGTCCAGTTACGCCTTTTTCTTTAACCAGCTCAGCAACTTTTTTGGCAATTCCCATTGCCGCTGTCGGGGAACTTTCAAGACGATCTGTTTTAACGATTTGACCACCACTAGAGCGGGCAATCGTTTCTGTTCCGGTAATGTCAGTTACGGTGATAATGGTGTTATTATATGAAGAAAAAATATGAGCAATCGCCCAGCGTAATCTACCTTCTGTACGAGGAGCTTGAACTTGCTGTTCTTCCGGTGCGCGTTCTTCTTTTGGTGTGGTTGTTGCTGGTTTCATTCGAGTTTTTCACCGATGATTAATCCTTCATCTTCCTCTTTTTCTTCTTTCGTTCCTTTCTCTTTTGCTTTTACTGCTTCCGCTTCATCATGAATCTGCTGAGCAGTATTAATACGTTCAGGATGACTATCTGAGCTTAAAGAAGACGATGGCTTGAATACCATTTTACTTTCTTCTTCGAGAGAAAGCAAACGACTTGGAGATGTTACTTCCTTGTTGTCAATGAGAACATGACGGTGAGTGACGAACTGGCGTGCTTGATGTACAGTCCGAGCAAGCTTATGTCGGAAAAGGAGAGTTTGAACTCGCCGTTCCAAAATATTTTTGAGTTCCAGATTAAGAATGTGATCGAGACCGGAACTTGCGGAAAGCAGACCAATTTTTTTGAGTTTTGTTAATACTAATTCTTTTTCTTTTACTGCTTGAACAGTTCGACTGGCAATGAGCTTCTTCGCAATATTTTTATATTTTTTAAGAAATGACTGGGCAATATAAATTTCGCGTTTGTTTTTGAGGCCAAATTCTTGCTTCAAGATGCGTTCGGCATCGATGTTTACTTTTTTCCATGGGTGTGCCGGCCCGCTGTACTTTTTTCTGATCTTTTTAATGTCTCCCATGATTTACCTTTTACTTCTTACCGCCAGTTTCTTTTTTAGCTGCGGCAGGTTCTTTCTTTTTGGTAACGCCGACAACTTTACCTTTGTTCTTTCTGAAGTTTGATCTAGTGCGCTGACCGCGGACAGGCTGACCGTGGATGTGGCGAATACCACGATAACTCTTAATTTTTTTCAATCGTTTTAAATCGTTATCTTGGGTGAAATTTAATGTTCCCGTTAGAAGATGTTTATTTTCACCACTATCATAATCTTTTCTGCGGTTAAACATCCAGACAGGTATTTTGAATTTAGCGGGATCACTTAGAACTTGATTTAATTTTTCAACGTCGCGTTCTGATAACTCTCCTAATTTATGACTCACGGCGATTTCGGCGACATTGCACACGGCGTGGGCGAGATTTAATCCTACTCCTTTAATACCAGTAAGAGCGAAACCCGTGTTTTTTGCTCCTGGAAGATCAACATTAGCAATACGAACGATATGCTTAAAGTTAGCGGGTGTTGGTTTGATTGGTTCTGCCATTGTAGATAACAAAGCCGAGAAAGAGCAACAAAGGAAAAGTCCTAAAATCGCGTTAACTCGGACTGATAGCTCTGAAGACAGCAGGTTGTTTATAAAGGTTTCGTGTTTTTATGTTATCTCTTTTAAGTAGTTAATGAAAGAAAGATTTAAATAATAGGAAGAAATTCAGGTGTTTATGGTCAACTCAAGTAAAGCTCAAGATCCGAGGTTTTGGACCCGTTGGCGAGATGCAGGTGCTATTGAAACTTATGCAGATGCCGTTACTCGATCAGTAACCGAAACCGGCGATCTTGATTCTTATTGCCAGTATCATTCGTTTGATCTTAATCGTGATGATGACATTAATTTGCTTCTGAAAGCAACTAAAGTACTCGATGCTAAACTGATTAGTGAGCCTACCAGTCGAAGTTCTCTCACTGTTTTGGCAAGGAATCTGGCAAATGCACAGATAGGTTGGCGTTTTGCGTATGGTCTTGCTAATCTTGAAAGTATCTCTAAATTAAGAGCTAAAGATTTAGGCGAAATAATTTTGCAACCAATTTTAGACGGAATGCAAACCTCCCGCGCGTGGGGCTATGGCTTAGCAACTGCATTAGCGGATGGTAGAGCATATTCTACAACAAATTCATTATCTCCAGAAAGTCCTCTTGGCAGAAGGACGGTTCCTTTTGTTAGAGCATTGGAAGGCAAAGAAGAGGTTCTCTATAGTGCTATTCGTGATTCTTTTGCATTGCCTAAACCAACTGGACATGGCCTGGTCGCATCAGTAGTGAATCTTGGGGATGGTGAATTACATCAGTTAGCCACAGATTTGTTTATGCGTTTATATTCAGAAGATAATCTGATAGAACGACATTATGAATTAGCACCTGCAAGTTTACAACGATTAATTCTGGGGAAAGCTACTAGGGAGCAATCTATTTCTGATGTTGTCCGGGGCCTTGCTAGAAGTAAACTCAATCCCGATGGTGATACTTTCTCTCAACAGTTAATCGTTTTAAGTAATACTGGCTTATTTACTGTTGAAGAAAGAGTGGAAGCACTCCGTGCCATTTACAGAGGTGGAAGTCGCTCAGCTCAGGATTATGTTAAAAATGAGATAGTTTGCTCAAGGCGCCTTTATCCCTCTGAATTTAAAGAAGTTCTTGCAGAACTAGATCCTCAATTTAAACCGTCTGATGTGGAGATCCTAAAAGAGAATCTTTATAGGTAATTGACGTCACAATCCATTCTGGAAAGAGAAATGGTCAAACGACGTTTATCATATAGTACTATTCATGATCTTTTGAGAGAAAAATGTCCTGAAGATGATGTCAATAATCTTTGGTTTTTATATCGCTGGGGATGGCTCGGTGCTGCTCCGATTGGTAAATTTGTTCGTACGGAAGGGACTCGATTGTGGGTACATATGGCTTATTTCTCACCTCAAGAGCTAGAGTTGGTCTGTGAAAGAATAGATTTAGGTTGGAAAGAGGATAGGTTGGGAAGAGCTTCATTTGATGTGATGAAATATCGTCAATGGCTCACGTTGGAAGAAACCACAAGTCTTATTTTCTATAAACGCAAATTAGAAGCGCAAGATGCACACCTGTGGCAGAACAGAATGAGTGGAAAAACTGGCGGCAGAATTGAAACGTCTGATCGTTAAGATATTCTGCAAAGTTCATTTTTTACTCTCATTATTTTTATAAAGAAATTATCACCCTTATTTTCGTATGGTGTATCTTGTTGGCATTGCTGGTGGTTCGGGAAGTGGAAAGAGTACCGTGGCAGGATTAATTCAACAACACTTGAAATTGTGGGGTGTTACTACTGCT
>DUGB01000106.1 GCA_013331555.1 Candidatus Woesearchaeota archaeon | reverse complement strand
TACTTACTGCCGTGATTATAGTTCACAGATTTCTGACATTTTAGGTCATCTAGTTTCCCATAATCTGCGGACCGGTGGTTTAGAGCAGACTGTCAATGCAGGTAGTGCCGGTCATTTTGTGGTCTTGGATAGGAATAACCAAAGGGTTGGAGCTATAGTTTCCGAAGGAACTGTTCCAGTATACGATTTATACTTGCTCCTAAAGTCTTAATAATTTTTTCTTTTTTCTTTTCATAATCTTTAAAAGTACTTTTCAGCATTTTGTTTTTCAATGAAGAAAATTGTGGTCATTGGCGGCGGTACAGGCAACTTTGTTGTTCTTAGCGGTTTAAAACAGTATAATCTCGATCTTAGTGCCATTGTGTCTATGGCTGATGACGGTGGCAGTACTGGCATTTTACGCGACGAATTGGGCGTTCTTCCTCCTGGGGATGTTCGGCAATGTTTGGTTGCACTTTCTGATTCTAGTCGCCTCATGCGCAGTCTAATGAATTACCGTTTTGAGAATGGCGGTCTTGGCGGCCACAGTTTTGGCAATCTTCTCCTTTCAGCGTTAGAAAAGGTTACCGGCAGTTTTGAAAAAGCCGTCGAAGAGGCGGGTAAACTCTTATCAATCAAAGGTAAAGTAATTCCCGTTACAACGTATCCCGTAACACTGCAAATGATTCTTGCCGATGGTATCTTATTGAACGGTGAAAAAGAAGTTCTTCTTACGAAATCATCATTAGTCGGCTTTCGAAATATTTACCTTACCCCTTATCCTACGGCGAATCCGCGGGCCATTGATGAAATCATGAATGCTGATCTTATTGTTTTTGGCCCCGGTGGCTTATACACGAGTTTAATTCCCAATCTTCTCGTGGAAGGCATGACTGCCGCTCTTCGCGAGACTAAAGCAAAAAAAGTGTTTATTGTCAATCTAATGAACAAAAAAGTACAAACTCCTGGTTTTAAAACCAGTGATTACCTCCGTCAGGTCAGCTCTTTTATCGGCGGGGATGTGTTTGAGTTTATTCTCGTCAATACGCAACTGCCACCCACCGCACTAATGGATGCATATGCCCAAGAAAGTGAATTTGTTATCAATGATCTTAGCGACCAGCGTGTTATCGCTGTTGATCTTCTTGATCAGAAAGGTGCAGAGTACAGCAAAAGTGATCCTCTTGCTCAAACTCGTGCGTTTATTCGTCACGATCCCCATAAAATTGCCTCCGAGTTGATGAAAATTGTTAATCATCTTTGATCTTGACGACACACTTGTTGACACCTCGGGATCGATTCAGGAATATCATCTTCGTGCTGCTCTGCAGGCAATGATTCAGCAAGGTCTTCAGGTTGACAGCGAAGAAAAAGCCTTTCAGCAACTCAAGGCTGTTGATGCCCAGTCGCCCAATGGCAAAGAAACATTTCGTTTATTTCTCACTCAATCCAAGCAAGATAATCCTCAATTATTTGAGATTGCTAATACCATTTATTACGCTCCATTACCTGAAGATAATACTCTTCCCATTCCCACGTTACCGGATGCTCATCACATTCTAACTTCGTTGGCTAAAAGCCATCGGTTGTGTATCATCAGCACCGGTAATTCCAAATTACAATATCATAAGCTTCAGCAAGCGCAAATCCCTCTATCTTTATTTGCCAAAATTATCATCCTCAATGAATATAACAAAAAAGAAGCCTATTCTCATCTGTTGAAAGAATGTACTATTTCTCCCTCTCAAACCATTGTTTGTGGAGATAAAGTAAGTACTGATCTTCTCCCCGCAAAAGAACTAGGTTGTCATACTATCCATATTTCGTGGGGGCGCGGGAAAGTAACTCTCCCTAAACCACTAGAAGTTGACTATTCCATATCATTTTTAAAGGAACTCTTGCCTCTCATTGCTGAAATTCAATGCAAGCTGTAATTCTCGCTGCTGGTCAAGGAAAACGTCTCTTTCCTTTCTCTGTCACGAAACCTAAACCATTAATTAGAATCGCGAACAAATATATTTTAGAACATAATCTTAATAATTTGGTGGGTATTATTGAGGAAGCTATCATCATTGTCGGCTACAAGAAAGAAATGATCGTCAAGCAATTTGGTGATGTTTACAAGAATATTAACCTGATCTATGTTGTTCAGGCAGAGCAGAAAGGAACAGGTCATGCTGTTTTGTTAGCTAAGCCCTATATCAAAGGAAAATTCTTGGTAGTCAATGGAGACGACCTTTTCTCTCGACAGGACATTGAGAATCTCGCTCGTCATGATTATAGTATTTTGGTGGACTATAGAGAAGACACGTCGGCTTTTGGTGCTGTTGTTATTGAAAAAGGCTTTGTTAAAGACCTTGTTGAAAAATCGAAAACGTTTATCTCTCACTATGTCAACGCGGGATTATATTGTTTTCAACCAGTAATTTTCAATATTCTTGAAAATATTTCTCCGTCCATCCGCGGTGAATATGAATTAACAGATGCCATAAAAATCATTGCTCAGCGTGAATCTATGCATGCAGAAACCGTTTGTGGATATTGGATTCCTGTTGGTTATCCTTGGCATATTCTCGATGCAACAAAAAGAATGCTTGAGCAAAACCATTCTACTTTGATCAAAGGTACAATTGCTCCTAATGCTAAACTCTCTGGACCAATAGTTATTGGTGAAAGAACAGTCATTGAAGAGAATGCCTTTTTGGATGGCAATATCATTATTGGTACCAATTGCCATCTCGGTAAAAGCTGTGTCCTCAAAGGTTTTGCTGCAATTGGAGACAACACTATCATTAAAGAAAATACTCTTCTTCAGAATGTTGTCATCGGTCAGAATTGTACTATTGAATCAGGATGTATCATTAGCGATTCCGTTCTTGGTGATGATGTTCATGTTTCTGCCAATATTCAATTCGCAAACAAAGAGGGTAGTGGTAGCATTAAAGTTAATTCGAATGGTAATTTTTATAATTCTGGAAAAGAGCAATTAGGTGCATTCGTGGGGGATAATTGCCAAGTCACTCGTAATCTTGTCCCGGGAGAATGTGTAGGAAAATAGTAATTTCACTTACTCTTCCATTCCCATATACCTTCCCAATTCTTGCCTGGAGAATTTTTCTTAAATTCCACACTGCGTTCAATATACATTCCTGTTGCTTTATCTTCTTTCTTCAACAGTAAACATTTCTTAAAAATCTTAATTGCATCATCCCACTGTTGTTTATAATATAACTGCAAGCCCTGCTCAAACAATTCCACAAATTCATTCGCTATTCCTTTCTTCCCTATCAATTCATAAATTCGTACTGCTTGTTTCTTTCCTTTTACTTGTACGTAGTCTAGCTCACGACAGAGGAACTCACTATTAACCTGCTTATGCGTTGATTCACTAAGAAGAACTTTAACCCCATATTGTTTTGTCAATCCTTCCAAGCGTGATGCCAAGTTCACAACATCTCCCATCGCCGTATAATTAAATCGTTTCTCACTGCCCATATTGCCGACAACGGCATCACCGGTATTAAGACCAATGCCAATATCAATCACGGGCCAGTTTCGTTGGGCAAANNGCTCCCCAGAATGCCATAATCGCATCACCAATGTACTTGTCAATTAATCCTTTTTCGGCCATCAAAACATCAGACATAATGGTCAAATACTCATTTAACATTCGTACCAGTTGTTCTGGTTTTAATTTTTCAGAAAAAGAGGTAAACCCGCGAATATCGGAAAAGAGTAAGGTAATCTCCCTTTTTTCTCCACCAAGCTTCAATTTCTCCGGATGTTTCATGATTTCGTGAATTACTTCCGGTGAGACATATTGCTGAAACGCTTTTAGTGCTTTTTTCCGTTCCCGCCCTTCAAAGACGTAAGAGTAGCTTACCGCGGTGGTGTATGTAAATACAATCGCAAGCAACGGATAGACTAAATTCGGAATAATTCCATTTCGAAAGAGAAACATTGCCAAACCAACGTAACTCAGCAGTGCTACTCCCGTTACTACACTTGCCCATCGCAGCGCTAGAAAAGCAATCGCTGCTCCCGTAATAAATGCGAGCAGGCCAATCATCAGCACAACCTGCCAGCGTGCTTGCTCGGCAAGAAAATCTTTCCGCAGAATCATTTGCAATGTGTGCGCATGGATTTCCACACCGGACATTGCTTTCCCACCAGAAGTTGGGACAAAAGTATCATCATGCAAATCAGGAGCAGTTGCTCCAATGAACACAATTTTATTCTCCATATTAATATTTTGTCGGAGTGCATCAACAAAAGAAATTGTGGTAAATGATCCTGGCTTTCCCGCAAATGCAATGCGCACGGCTTCTTTTTCAGGAACACTGATCTCTCCCGCAATATTTTCTGCCATGACTAAAGGAAAACTCTTGTACTCTCCCAGTGCTAAATACGTACTGCGTACTACTCCATCATCATCAGAAATGACATTCACAAATCCCATCGACACATCGTGTAATTGTTTAATTGGTTTAAGGATGGAATTCCATGTTACTGTATCATTACGTTCTTGGAGATCTACAAATTCAATTGGGATTACAACATTTCCATTATCCCTAAAAGTATCTCCCAACTTCTGATCAATTGCATCATCAAATAGTTCAAACATTGCCACATCGAGGCCGACAACGGCGCTTCCCTTAAGTTTCAAAAACAATTCGCTGAAGCGCTCCCGGTTCCACGGCCATCGCCCGAGTTCCTGTAGACTGCGGTCATCAATCGCAATGATAACGATAGTATCACTTACTGCTTTATCATAATATAATGTATCCGCGACTTTTCTTTGCCAGCCTTCCAGAACATGAGTAAAAAAAAGAACGCTCAGCAAAAGAAATAACATAAAAACTACTCCTGCAATAACAACACTTTTCTTGTGGCGATGTGGAACCAACGGCATAATTCTTACTCTTCCCGTTCAAGCCGTTGAATCTTCTGGTTAATCACAATAACTCTTTCTGTCATTGACCGCAATTTTGTTAATGATTTTAATTCAACGGGAATTTGACTTTCAAGCTCATCAAGATTAACTTTTCCAAGGTCAAGCTGAACTAAAAATTCTTCCACTTGTCCATCGGTGACACCATATTTTTCCTGTGCTTTCTCAACCAAAAATTGATGCTTGCGTAATTCGCGTTCACGCAGTTCTTTGATGGTAATCATATCTTCTTTCCAAGAATCAACAATTTTTCGTTTGTCTTCTTTGCTTAGTCTTCCTTCTGCTACTCCATCTGCTGACACTCTTACTTTTGTTTTTTCCTTTGCTTGATGAACTTTATTTGATTTCTTTCCGGTAACGCTCACAACGCCGTCTCCGACCACGACATCGTCCGTTTCTGTTTCCGTCTGAACATTAAAACTTGTTCCCCGGACTGTTGCGACCGTGTTTGGCGTTTCGACAGAATAATCTCGTGTTCCCGTTAACTTGGCTACTTGGTTCCACGTCTCACCGCGTTCTTGTCGAAGTGCAATGGTTTTCTCTGCTACTGTAGACAACGTTATCGTTGTTTGTGAAGCCAATCGAATTACATCTCCTTCAAACAGCACTACTGTTGCTGTTCCATCTAACGTGCGTATACTATCTCCTTGGCCTAGTTCCATCTCATGTACTGCGCTAACCCAGCCTTTTCCTTGGTTTACTTCAACGACACCAGAATTAACATATAATAATGCCGGCGTAGTTTCGCTTCCGGTTAAACTTTGATAGACAAAAACAGATGTTAATGCTAGCAATGCTACAATAACCGCTCCAATGACCAAGAATAGTTTTAACGCTTTCATTCTGATATCCTCCTCAAAACACATTCTAAAGCGAGTAATATGGTATATAAATGTTTAGGGAAAAATTTCTTTTGTCAAGTAGTGCCATTAGTTTCCAACAAATCGAATCTAATCTATTTTATATATTAGTTCATTATCTCCTATTAGCAAGGTGTACGATGGGTAAGTTATTATTAGGTATTTTATTCGTTTTCTTCATTTTCGTTTTGAGTTGTACTCCCCCTCCTCCGGGTGGTTCAGGAGAGGATACAGCGTTAGCCGGTCAAGCAGTGGCTGGGAGAACAACGTGTAAAGACACGAGAGTTGACACGTGTGTTGAAACGGAGGGTTCAATCACATATACTATGTCTGGTGTTTTTAAAACGCTTACCAATTTTTGTTCCGGTAAGCGAGTAGTTGATTATAGTTGTTCTCGAAAAGACCTGTTACGTTTGTGTAATGTTCCTTGTTCTGCTAGTCAAACGTGTATTCAAAGTGATGCAACGACAGCGAAATGTGTTCCTCTGTGTGGCAATGGCAAAGTTGATGCTGGCGAGACGTGCAGCAGTTGTCCACGGGATGTACGTTGTGCGGCTAGCGAACAGTGTCAAACAGGTGTGTGCACTCCTATTTGTGAGGATAGTGATGGTGGTCCTAATTTACTTGAAAAAGGAACAACAAAAGGCATTAATGGTATGAATCCTCAATATCATGGTCTTATAACAGCAACCGATTTCTGTTCTAGTCCATACCAAGTTGTAGAATATTTTTGTCAAAACAATACCGTAGTTTATAAAAATCAATCTGGAACTTTATGTCCTTACGAATCGGGGTGTCAAAATGGTTCATGCGTTCCATTTGTTGTAATTAATACTTCTTCTTCGCCTACTTATAATAGAACGCTTACTTGTCGCGATAGTGATGAAGGTCTAAACTATTTTAGGTATGGAAATATATATACTGGTCAATGTAGTTATATCTATTCTGATGGAGGTGCTGGGGGGTGTAGATATAATAAAACTGAGGATTTCTGTCTATCTTCTCAGATAGTTACCGAGTATTATTGTGATGGATTAATTCCTCGAGGGATCAATTATACTTGTCCTTCAGATTCTCTTTGCCAAAATGGTGCCTGTGTTCAAAATGAACTTTGTGAGTCTGAAACAATATCTTTAACTCTTCCTTTAGGGATAGAGCTGTCAACGTTTCGTTCAAATGTAAGTTCTCAAGATCTCCCCACAATGTTTGGGAAAGCAATTGTAATAAACGGACAAGCATATCATTATTCTCAAACACTTTTCTTAGGGAAAGGGAGAATTGCTTATATTGAGAGTGATAATGACATCTTAGATTACCATTTCTTCGTTCCATATGATTTCTTTATTGGAAGTTATCTTCTTCAGTTTCAAACACTTCCAAATTCAGTTATTACCGAAAAAGATGGCATTGCAATTTCTTCAGGAACAGTGTTGAAAGATTTTGAAGATACATCTATCTCTCTATTTGGAAAGGAATACTTCATTATTCGAGCAACTCGACCTAATAGTCAAGGTAGTATTAAGCTTGAGCTCATGACCGGCTCAGTAAAAGATACTCTTTCCGAGGGTGAACAAAGAACCTATCAATGGAGGGATTACGTAGTAACTATAATCTCTGTTGATGAGGAGGGGGTAAGATTTAGCGTTAACGGAGAAAACACTTCTAAACTTCTGTTGGGAGATATATATACTCTTAATGATCGCGTTGTCTTGGGAGTAAGTGATATTTTGTTTCAGAATTATGTTGGAGGCATTCATTCAGCGACGTTTTATCTTAATGCTGAGAAAGTTGAATTAAGAGATGACCAGATAAATACTCCCGGGGGTTATAACGACCTTAAAATAAATAATAAGTCTTTTGGAGATTCTGGTCTACGAGTTAATGGTGTAAAGATAAATGGTATTGATAACAACATAACATTTTCACTTTCGTCTTTAGAAGTAAATATGACCTCAGAGGATGAATATTTTGTTGAGAGGTTATCCACACTTAAAGAAGCAATTAGGGATGTTGGTGAGGAAGAAGCTGTCCTTTTCCCTGGAAGCTGGAATATTCGTTTTAGGGATTACAATCCAGCAACCCAAACGGGAACTTTAGAAATTGGCAAGATTTGTCTTTCATAGGTTATTAACACCCCACAATCCACGTTTGATAGGGAAAAACTTATTAAAGAGAAGATAATCCGTATTCCTCAAAAGAGGAGATTATGAACAAGAAAAAAACATCCAGTATTCTTCCCCCGCTTCATATCACGGTATATATTGCGTTAGGATTAGCCGTTGTTGATTTATTAGGTCTTTTCTTTGTCCTTTCCACTTTTGGTGCAACAGAAGATACTATTGCTGGTAAAGCCATTGGCGGTAATCCTCCCCTTGCTGTCAACCAGCAATGCGCCTGGAAATTTGTAGAGCAGTCCATTGCGACAACGGGAAATAAAGCCTGTTTAAGTGATCGAGTATTCCGCAACTGTGCTTTCGCTGTGGAGCAGCGTATCAATCTTTATTATAGTTCAACTGATGGAACCTGCAGTGGTCCGCTTCAGCTGCCATATGATTCTGCAGCACTGATGGACAATTCTCATTATTTCAGTTGCAGTGAACCTATTTCTAAATCGTCTGTTGGCCAATGCCACGCTGTGCCATATCCTAACAATGGTCTTGCTGTTGAAGTCGCCGAACCTATTGCCGGAGACGTTCAACAAGGTGAATCACAAGTACGTGTATTATGTTGTAAGTAAATCAAGAGTAATAAAGTTGAGTCTTTTTGATCGTATATTTTCAAAAAAATTCATTAGGGGTATACGGTGTTATGTCCAATAGAAATCAGGACAATTAGTAAAGAAAAGTTTGAAAAATAGTAATTTTGACAAATTAGTTGTTTATTTGATCCCAAAATTACGTCTATTTCAAATTCTCTTTAGAACTTTGCAGGTGAAATACTGAATTTTGCAAAGTTCTCTAAACAATGCAGAATTTTATTTAACAAGAACAAATCCTAAATCGCTTCTCTTTTGACCATCAAATTTTCCTTCTACAAAATGTTCGTACACTTCCCATCGGTTGTGATAAACATACGCTACTCGCTCCGTTTCAAATATTTCTGGACTAGCTGATAAAAATGCTAACTCTTTTAACAAATAATGAACTCCTTCATCAATAGCACTCTCAATTTCTACTCCCTGCTTCAATATTCCTTCCAAGACGGATCTAGTGGTTTCTCTAACCTCTCTTCTAAAACAATCATTTTCCCCATACATTGCTTCAACTCTGCTCAACTCATTCTGATAAAATTTATTGGAATTAATTTCATCTTTCCACTCAACTGACTTAACATCCCCCAAAATTCCATTGATACTTTTCTGACTATGATTTTGTAATGTATTTCCGTTTAACCTAGCCTTTCTCTCTGCTTTCTGAGAAGTATAGCCAATAGCCCTATAAGTATGTTCAGCAGGTTTATCCGCAATCATAATTCTAACCTGTGAAAATTTACTTGCACAATATTTGAGCAAATCATCTATTCGATCTTCTTTGAAATAACCGTTCCCGGGACTCATTCCTACAATAGCCAAGCCTCGGTCTTGAAGTATTTCATAGCCATTCTCGAATGCTAGTCCTCTTAACCCTGTTTGTATTTCCATGTTTGTTATCATCTAGTAATTATAGATAATACCACAATATAATAAACTAATTATCTATTTTTAAGAATAATGCGTAATATTTATATACTAAAATCAACATTTCTATTAAAATGGATAAAAAAGACCTACAAATAATGGAAATACTCGCTCAGAATTGCAGAGTTCCACACACGACCATAGCTCAGGCACTTAAAGTCTCAAAAGACACGATCACCTATAAAATAAAGCACTTAGAAAAAACAGAATTCATCAAAGAATATGTCCTTTTTGTTGATGCTAGAAAGCTTGGTTTTACTAGATACCATATTCTTATTAAACTTGATGCAGGGATTAAAGACAAACAAGAACTATATGATAAGATTTCTAAACATAAATTTGTGATGTGGATGAATTCTTACATTGGAAGATACGATTTACAAATAATTATTGATGCAACTGATAGTTTCCATCTTAATAAAATCAGAGAAGAATTATTTGAACTTTGCGATAATAAGATAAAAGAGTATTTTATCCTAACTCACTTATCAGATCTTGAATTCACCCAATTAAACCCTGTGCTTGATTTAAACACAAAATTTAAGAAAAAGCAGGATCATTCTTTTAGTAATCTTTTGACTACCAGAAAATTTCCTGTTAATCCCCATTTTGAGAGATACGAACCTACCAAAATAGAGATAGATATCCTCAGAATTTTAGCTGATAATCCTAAAGAGTCATTAATAGATATCGGAAGAAAACTTAGTATTGATAGGAATACTGTAAAAAAGAGAATTACCAACCTAATCGGAAAAAAAGTCATACTAAATTTTGGGGGGATTCCAAACCTTTCAAAACAGGGGTTTGTAACTTATTACTTACTTGTTCGAGTTGAGCAGGAAACACCACTTGAAATTTTGAAGAAACCGTTTGCAAAATTACAAAACATATTTTATGCGGGGAGAATGATTGGTGATTACGATATGATACTCTATCTAAACGCCAGAAATCCACAAGAACTGAATTCAAGTATTGAATTCTTTAAATCTGAAATTGAGAGTTACATCATTCATTATGACCTACTTGTTCAGGATAAAGTTCATTATTGGAGACAATTTACTCCCGGAATTTACGAAAATTTGATGGCAAGAAGCAAATAAAATTCTGCACGGTCTTGATTTCTACTTCGTCGCTATACTCCTCGTCAGGGAACGTCCGCCAGTTATTTGATAAACTAATCTTAGTCTGGTTCACTTAAAGCCACGAGGACATAACACCATTATGTTGCAATTCTTCCCCCACTTTTTAAGAACTCACTCTCTTCTTTAACCGAGAACTAAAGTACAAAATTTTGTCATTTAATACTTCACCCCGTTCTTTCTTTTGCTACCATTTCATCCACTCTTCGTGCATGAGCTTCATATTGCCGCATTGCCGCTTCATGGGCACGTGTATTATCTTTGGGATCTGTGATTTTAAAAAATCCAGTTCTCTCAAAATGATGAAAGAAATCATAAGCTTGATAATCTGGAGGGAAACAATTCATAATTTGTCCCTGCAATTCCTCAGAAGAAAACGCAACGGGAATTACTTCTGACTTTTTAGGATCAGAAGACCACCTATAATTGACATAGACAAAACGAGTGCCAAAAGAAGAAGCCATCCCACCACACACAGAATCAAACACAGCTGTGGCAAGACCTCTTCTACGAAATCTTTCGTGATCAGCATAACGGCGTAACTCTGCAAATCTAAATGGTTCAGTTGAAGGTTGTGTCCAATTTAGCACTCTTAAAACTAAAAGCGGAGAGTAACCATACATAGAATCGCGATATTGACATTCAGCCATTTCATCATAAAGAACGCCTTCTTCACGTATCCATCTATTTCTTGACCGTGTTAAATCTAACTGATCATTATGATTCCACAAGAATAAATTACTCACCACAGGCGCTAAATAGAGTGATGCGGAAAAAACTTTTACTCCTCCATATTCTTCTGTCTTTTTTTGTATGTATTCCTATATATTTAATTTCTTTTTGAGGATAGCCAACTATATCCGCAAGATTCTCTGGAAAAAATCTTCTAACCTCTACATCCTCCATTAATATTTCCGCTTTCGTAACCATAGATTGCAAAAATTAAATCACTTTAAATAATTATCACTCAACAATGAATAGTAATCTTTATTTTTCTGTTTAAAATCTCATTTGTAAAGAAAAAACCACGTGACGAAGTCCTTGGTCAGCCTGAGTGTGCACATTTTTTTTATTATAATCCATTCATCAACCAAACCTCATTCAAGAGCAAGACTTATAAACAAAAACTTCATCCTTTGTCTCTGAAAAGAGGTGTTCGTGTGAAGTTTCGTGTGAAAGATATGGATATTGCTACCGGAGGTACTCTCGTAGCTATCCTTAACAAAGCAGATGCTCGTAAACTTGACCTCCATTCTGCCGATCGTATTCTGGTTCACAATGGCAAAAGTGAGATAACGTGTATTTTAGACATTTCTGAAAGCAACAAAGCCGTCCCTCCTGGCAAAATCGGTCTCTTTGAAGAAGTTCTTCAGCATTTAGGAGTCAAAAATAATGCTCTCGTTGAGATTAAGCCGACGGGTAAACCAGAATCAGTTACCCACATCCGTGATAAACTCTTCGGGAAACATCTCACTTACGAAGAGCTTTATCACATTGTTGGAGATATTACTCATGATCGCTTGACAGACATTGAAAAAACCTATTTTGTCAGTGGTTGTTTTACAAATAAACTCAATAATGAAGAAATTGTTGACCTTACTCGTGCCATGGTTCACACGGGAAAAAAGATAAAATTTAAAGGTATCACTTTAGACAAGCATTCTATCGGTGGAGTTCCAGGGAATAGAACGACGATGTTGATTGTTCCGATTATTGCTGCAGCAGGATTTACGATGCCCAAAACCAGCTCGCGGGCAATCACCTCTCCTGCTGGAACTGCCGATACTATGGAATGCCTGGCGAAAGTTGAACTACCTGAAAAGAGAATTCGTGAAATTGTTCGTAAAACCGGTGCGTGTATCGTTCATGGTGGTTCGATGAACCTTGCTCCCGCGGATGATAAAATCATTGAAGTCGAGCATCCTCTTTCCATCGATGCTGAAGGTCAGTTATTAGCTTCTGTGATGGCAAAAAAATATTCGGTCAGCGCAAGCCATGTGCTCATCGACATTCCGATGGGTAAAAGTACAAAAGCCAACAACTGGAAAGCAGCAAAACGTCTCCGTAAAAAGTTTGAACTTATTGGCAGAAAACTGAGCATGAACGTCAAAGTGATCATCACGGATGGTTCTCATCCGATTGGCCGTGGCGTTGGTCCTTTGCTCGAAGCGGAAGATGTCATGGCTATCCTTCGTAGCGATCCGTTAGCACCTGCAGACTTACGCAAAAAAGCATTGAAAATGGCGGGTTATTTATTGGAAATGACTGGAAAATATCGTTGGGGTCAGGGATTGAAAGAAGCTACTCGATTGCTTGAAAGCGGTAAAGCGTTAGTCAAAATGAATGAAATCATTCGTGCACAAGGCCGCCAGCAACGGCCAAAATTAGGACAATTTCGTCATGCGGTGCGCAGCGGAAAAATTGGCCGTGTTCGTGAAATTGACAATGAAGTTATTGCTAAAATTGCGCGGATGGCTGGCGCCCCTACGGATAAAGGCTCCGGATTATATTTGAATCTGCGCTTGCATGATCCCGTCAAACGCGGTGATTTATTGTACACTGTCTATGCCGAAAGTCAGTTTAATCTGGATCTCGCTAAAGAAATCTTACGTCAGAATAATGGGTATGAAATACATTGAGACTATTAGAAAAGCTTATCAACAATAATCTCTTGTCTAATTGCTATGGATTTGAAGTGGTATACCTCATTAGAATGGTACAAAAAAACCAGAAAATTTAGGAAAGTTCTCTTCGTTTGCTCTGGAAATACCTGTCGTAGTCCTTCTGCGGAATATTTCTTTCGTACCATGACTCACTGGTGGTCTGGTATAAATGCTTTCTCACGTGGCACTAAAGTAAATGAAACTATAGCAATGTTACAATTAAGGGGTATTGACGTCAACGAATATGTTATTGAACCAGAAGTTAAAAAAACAATTGGCGATCTTAAAACAACTAGTTTTCTTCATAAGCATCGTCCCATACAAATAAGTATTAACCCAACTTTGACAGATAAA
>DUGB01000071.1 GCA_013331555.1 Candidatus Woesearchaeota archaeon | reverse complement strand
ATACTTCAAAGTCAGGCAGAGTTTGGTCATAGTGCGAACAATATAATACAAATTCATCTGTTTGCCCAACTTCATATAATTTCATTGCTACTTCTTTTGTCCGTGTTGTCCATTGTCCATTATCACAATAATGATCAAGAACAAATTCGCCGTTGTTCAAACACGTTGGAAATCCACCTTCATAAAACGTAGCGGCAGTATTCTCACGCAACCCCCCTTCAGCATCAGCCAAGACAAAACATTGGTCTTCCCGCTCACAGAAACCCCACTTCTCGGCATCCCAATCATATTTCAAAGGGAGGTCCACCCAATCACCAGCAATACAACGAAACTGAAGCTCACTGTCGGGAGACTCAAATTGTTGTGTATATGGACTCATATCATTCACACACAAATATCCATTCCAGCACGATCCTGCAGAACAGCAGGAGGCGGCAGAACGATCTGATTTTGTAGAATCATAACTAAACGATGCTGGTTCTCGTTCATCGACCCTTTGCAATAAAGGAGATTGAACAGTACCCTCGTCATCAAAAATGATTTCAAGTGCAACGGCATCGCCAGTAGAAAAACGAGTAGATGAAGCTACAGGATTTTTTTCACCCTCTTTATTGATAAGAAAAACCGACACGTGAGCAGTTCCTGCGTGGCTAAACGCGAATTTGGTATTTGGGGGAACAACAATTCTCTCCGAGCGAAGAAGCATGCCCTCTAACAAAGTTACTGTCTTGTCTTCCACCCGACGCTTCTCGTTAGACATAACAACATTGTTTTCAAGCAGTTCCCAATGAGGCAACTCTTGGCGATCAAGTTCAAACTCGGCGTTGGATAGAACATTACGCAAAGGAATGACAGCTGTAAATTGTGTTCGCTTATTGGGAGGAATTTCTTCGGGACGCGGTTTGAGGTCTGGTTCTTCAACATCAAACTTACTTTGTTCGGCATCGTAACCAATTTCCACGAGAGAATCACCGCTCCAAGAATTGATTGTTGAACCGCTGCTTGGAGCACAAAACTTGCCGCTTTTTGCTATACAGTACAGTGCAGGTTCTAGTGTCCCTTGCGAGCCGTCAACTAGATCTGTGGGCGCCTGACAGCCAAAGAATTTTTCACCAGAGTAGATTACTTGTTGAGCAACTTTTCTCGCGATGATATTACCGGGAACACTAAATTCTTGATTGGGATCATTGGTGATGAGTGTTTCGCCTTCCTCACTTACAAAATAAAGTTCATAGAGGTCGGGGTGTTTGTTGGTTATGAGATAAGGAGGAAACCCCGGCAAAGAATAAATGCATTCAGTCTGAGAACAGGGTTTGTTAATCAAAAATTCACCCTCATCTTCAGAAATGTCAACGTCATCAGAAAATAAAACCGTTGCCATTGGAATGAGTTCGGTGGGGCTTGTTCCTTTGTTAATCTTAGATTGAGTTATTCCGCTGGAAACATCATAAAATGTTACATCGACAAGCTCCGGAGAGTCGCTCTTGATTTCAATGGATTCGGGATATACTGGAAATGCACCTTTTGAATTCATGAAGATGATGTGAGGATCTTCTTCTAATGGAACTTCGCCATTCGGATAAGTTAAACTCAATTCAAAAGTCCCACCACCACTATTATCTACCTCAAAAAGAAGAACATTCCACCCTTCTTGAAATTCTAAAGTTGCTGAATCAGTGTGATCGCCCGGAAAATAATCATTGAAAGAACTAAAAGAACAATCTCCTGAATCAGAATCAAAAGAATAAGTATATGCTTCCTCTTTAGTACATCCAGCAGCAAGAAAAACGGCAAGAGCATCATCGTGTTTCACCACAATTTCTTTACCAAAAGATTCAGAGACAAAAATCCAGGTGGCATAAACTTTGGCACCTGAATCTCTATTTTTGTGAAAAGTATAACGCTCCCCTTCTCGTGAAGGAACAAAATTTGTTTGCATGGAAAGTTTTGTGTCTTGAAGGGTTTGACGTCCGTTATAAGAAGAAAGAATTTTAGAAGGAGTGACACTTACAGGAGGAAAAAATTGATTCTCAGTAGCGGGACTGTCAACATAATACTCTTTTGTCCACTCGATTTTAGCCCAGGCATTATCTCCTTCTTCTTGCTGACCAAAATTAACATCAATTGGCAGATCTAAAGAGAATAGGTTTCCAGAGTAAGATACCATACTATACTCCTCCTCCCGAGCTGGCAAATAATCTTCTAACTCCTCGAACCCGGGATATGTTAACACATAATTATAATAAAACTCAATCTCATCAAGATTTTCGGGATAGCTTTTTGTTTGTAATTGCGAAATGACCTCAAATTCAACATTCATGGTCATATCTCCTTCTTTCACCGGCTGAGAATTCCAGCAACCATACTGCTCTTCCGAAGGACCGGCATAATACTCACCAGGATCATTTCCACAACAAAGTGCAGAATCGGCATCAACGTCTTCTCCTAACCACGCATTCTCGCCATAATGTGCACGACACAGTTCTTTTCCTGAAATTCCCGTTGTAGAAGAAACGAAATCAAAAGATCGTATCCAAGAACTTGAATCGCTACCTCTGCCCACATCATCCTTGCCAGAACAAAATAGATTTGGTTGATCTGAAGAAGAAAGATAAATGTGTTTAACAGCAATATGATACGCAGTATTAGTTGGAGCCAACTCCACTCCTGACACCATCCAAATTTTTTCCGTTAGTGGTACAACGACATGAATCCACCCATTAGAATTAGAAACGATATTTTCTTTAGAATAACCAAGAACAGTTTCATCAATATATGTAGCCCTCGTTCCATCTGAATTCTCCGGCCCAAAGATGCGTACGTGTAGATCAACAGGAAGATGTAGATTTTCTAACACCACATCTTGTCCGTCAGTTGTTTGCAGCTTAACAAAAAACTCTAATTGATCAAACCCAGTAAAATCAAAGAATGCTGGTTCAGTGTCCTGACGCAAATAATAATAATCAGCATAATCTCCGAAAACTTCTTGATTATCTTCTGACTTAAGCGAAGGTGTTATTAAAATCTGTGCACCGGATGCAATGAGTTCGTGGGTTTCTGTATCCTCCTGCGCATTAGGCAAAGGTAAGGAATAAAGTCCATCTCCCGCATACCGGTTCTTAGCAGGAGAATCTTTATTCTCTGCCTCGCTATTAGTATTGACACATTCAGCCCACGACCAATGATTACCTTCTTGATAACAATAAAAGCGATTTGCTGATTTTTTGTCCACAAACAGAGAACTCCCCTCAACTAAAAGATTGGTTTTTCCTTCCTCACATTTATTCCAACTTTGCCCATCAGAAACAACATCATACGTTCCTTTGGTGCCATGAACAGTCATAATCTGGAATTTCGCTGCGCTGCTTGCCCCAACCCAGCACCATGACCCTTCACAACGATCGCTGTCCCATCCGGGTAAAGATTGTGTGTCAGATACTTCTGTTCCAGCACGAACTAAATTTTTGGATAGACAAATATATTTTCCGCTTGCACCATTAATTTCTTTGCCTAAGTCCTCAATACCCCCATACCCACAACATAAATCACGTCTATCGCGAGAGTCCATCCAAGAAAAAGGCTGGTTGTAAATGTTATTTGAATTGACAGAGGCATCGGAAGGCGTTTCCTCACCATTGCGAAAACCTTGTTCACAAGATAACTTGTTTAAATTGCAATTATCACTTGTTTCTGAATTACCATCATTATCAACACCATCGCCGCACACTTCGGGCGCATCTTTGTTACGGCAGACATTGCATGCAGAATAATGAATTATATCTTTCGCACATTCTTCCCGTACTCTGTCTCTTATTCCGCCATCGCCTTCAATCTTCAAGCCTTTAAATTCACTCGTGTCAATAAACGGGCAAAAAATATCCTCATCAGGACGATCCATGCCTTCATCACCATCTAAGGTTGTGGTTGTATATCCGTCGTGGTCTTCATCATTTCCTAATTTTTCTTGCCACTGAAATTGGTTGTCTTCTGTTTCTGTGCAGATAAAAATAGTCTGACCCACCCAAAGAGTTTGGTCTTTGGCGCCCGCATTACACTCATACCAAAAAAGATCTTCACCACAGATAAACGAAACATCTGGGCTTGTATAAAAGTCATCTTTCTTAAAGCGACATAACACATCATCACCATCATCTTCATATTCTTGTTTATCACTTGATGTTTCTGCCACAACTTTGCTCCAAAGACGTTTCTGAGTTTGGTCAATGATAAACCCTTGTTCGAGTTCAACCCAACCACAATGATCATCTCCAACATCATCCTCAACCCCATTAAAAGCACAACCACGATGACCACGCTCGTTACGCCAGGATCCGGAACCACAGTTGCGCGGACTACAAGAATTGTAATTGGACGTTCTTCCTGCATCAGGTGCACCACACGTATTTCCATGATTTAAACCTTGGTTGCTAGAATCGGAACAAGGATAAAAATCATTGTTACCAACATGCTTATGCAACGTAGTATACTTTTTCAACCCTCCTTCCCCTTCCTCCTGCGCTGCAACGCTCACTATTAACAACAGAACTAAAACTACCGCAGTACAAAAACCTCTTTTTGAACGTACCATTACTAAGGTAAACCAAACATTTTCTTTATATAAATGTAACGACGGAATGGTGAGCGACAAAAACAATACCACCCCTCTCTTGTTGCTCACCATATAGTAAACGACAAATCTTCTCGCACAATCTATGCCGTTTACTTTAAAGAAACAATAAATTACCGCAATCGGTGCAGTGCACGCCACACTGCATCCAAATCCAGACTTGAGCGCAGCTCTTTTTCGGTTGAAGCAAACGTACTGAAAACTGTTTTGACACCAAATTTTTCACACAGCACAATGTTAAATGCAATCCGAGAAAGTAATTTGTCCTTTTTGTCTGAACGCAAAATGTCGGAAAAAGAAAAACCGATCGTTTTTCCTTCACGCACCGCAATTCGGCATAAAATGTCATCCAGACCGCCGCGTAAATAGTGCAAACTGTCTTTAGAATGAATAAATTCTACCCCTAAGATAATATCGACGTTCGCTTTCTCCAATGCAAAACGCAGCATTTCTTCGGTTGCGGGCCGAAAGACAATTTTCTTCCCTTTCGCTTTCTGGGTCTCTGCCAACAAATCCTTCTTTTTTGTAGATTCAAGAAAAACAAAATCTTTTCCCAAAAAGAAAGTGTTGGCAAATCCCAACAAAGTACTAACGACGGCAAGTTCCTGGGAATGAGGGAGTAAGAGATAATTATCCATATCTGATGTAAACACACCACTTATTTAAAAATATTGTTTGTTATCACCACCAAGGAAATATTTATAAAAAGACCTCAAAATAAACACCGTAGCAAACTTTTGCCTTACTATGAGACGAAAGGGAGTGAGAAAATGAATATAATAATAGTTGATGAACGCACCAATAAAACAAAAACAGTTGCTTTCAATGGCAAAACAGTAAAAGACGTTCTTCAGACCTTGAAAATCAACCAAGAGACCGTGCTTGTCGTTCGTAATAATGAAGTGTTGACCTCAAACGAAAATTTGAATGACAAAGATAAAATTGAACTCCTAAGCGTCATCTCAGGGGGTTAAAATGAACTGCATCCATTGTTCAGAAAAGGCCGTTATCGAACTTCAGCACGGCGCGTTGTGTAAAAACCACTTTCTTAGTCATTTTGAGGATCGCGTTTTTACCACCATCAATCGCTACAAAATGCTTGGTCCCGATGACCTAATTTGTGTTGCCACCTCCGGAGGTAAAGATTCTTTGACTGTCCTTTATCTCACCCAAAAATATATCAAAAAACACAAGTACAAAAACGCAGCAGTTTTTGCGTTGGCAGTTGACGAAGGAATTGAAAATTACCGTGAAAAAACACTTCAAGACCTAACAAAATTCTGTACAGAACATAATGTCCCTCTCACGATTGTAAAATCAAAAGACACGTTCAATAAAACATTAGACGAAACATATCAAACCATAACCGAAAAGAAGAACAAAAAACCATGCCATGTTTGTGGAGTCTGGCGACGCTATTTACTCAACAAGACTGCCAAGGAAATGGGCGCAACGAAAATTGTAACCGGACACAATCTTGATGATGAAGCACAGGCAATTATGATGAATATTTTCAAAGCTAATACGTCGCTTGCCGGCCGCCTCGGCCCCGTATCGGGAATTAAAGAAAATGAACACTTTACCTCTCGTGTAAAACCACTCTATCTCTGTCCAGAGAAAGAAGTTCGCCTCTATGCCCTCCTCAAAGGGTTTCAGGTTCATTTTGCCGAATGCCCCTACAGCAAAGAAGGGTATCGACACCACATTCAAGAAATGCTCAATAACTTCGAAGAACAATACAAAGGAACAAAACAAGGTATTGTCCGTTCGTTTCTTGCCATTCTACCTCTCCTTAAAGAGGCACAAAAAGAAGAAAAAATAATTAACACCTGTACTTTGTGCGGAGAAGCAACGAGCAAAGAAATATGCAATGCCTGCGCCATGAAAGAGGAACTGATGACATGAAAGAAAACGAATCACGTTACAGTAGGCAGGAGATACTCCCTGAAATCAGAGAGAGTGGCCAAAAAAAAATTGAGAAAGCAACAATAGCAATTATTGGCCTCGGAGCGCTTGGTACTGTTGCCGCAGAACTTCTGGCAAGGGCAGGCATTGGAACCTTGATGCTCATTGACCGCGATTGCATCGAGCAAACCAACCTTCAAAGACAAATACTCTACAGAGAAAAAGACATTGGAAGAAGTAAAGCAATAGTGGCCGCAGAACGATTGGAAGAAATTAACTCAAAAATAAAAATTATGCCCTCTGCAATTCATGTAAATTCAGAAAACATAACCCCTTTAAGAAACGTGGATCTCATCCTTGACTGTACAGATAATATAGAAACCAGGCTCCTTCTCAATGATTTTTGTAAAAAAGAAAAGAAAAAATGGATATATGGTGCAGCGATCAAAACGAAAGGGTTTTGTGCCTTTTTTGAGCCAAACGGACCTTGTTTCCGCTGCTTCATGCAGGAAGCAGCGTTAGAAACCTGTGAAACAGCAGGCGTCTTAAATACGATAACGACAACAATCGCCGCGTTCCAAACTACGTTAGCAATACAAAGTATTATCGGAGAAAGAATGGAAAAAAAATTATACTATTTTGATTCTTGGAAACATATTTTCCGCACATTAACTCTCAAAAGAAACAAAGACTGCCCAGTCTGCCGCGGGAAGTATGTTTTCCTCAACAAAAAAGAAGATGCACAACTAATTAAGTTCTGCTCCACGGGAAGATTCCAATTCAAAGCAAAAAAAATAAATTTTGCTCTCCTAAAAAAACGCTGGAAGAACCTCGGCCCGGTGGAAGAGGATGGACAAACACTCTCCTTCAGAGACCTGCTTTTGTTCAAAGACGGACGAATACTTATCAAAGCAAAAACAGAAGAGGAAGCCAAAATACTATTTTCTAAATGGATTGGAAATTAGCCGCCTTGTGGTATTCTGTTAGTTGCTCTTGAATTGCAATTTTATTGTATGCCACCAGCGGTCTCAGCTGAGAAATAATAAGATTATTAGAAACAAAATTTGAAAAAGTCTGGCCGTTAACTAAAAAATTAATTTTTTTGTGGAACAACCACTGCTGTAAAGAGGGAAAATCAATAAAAGAAAGAGAATGGAGCGGCGCAGGACTGAACTGTTGAAGAAAAGAAATATTTTCAGCTTCACAACCTACCCGAACGGGAAAAATATCACACCCTCTTTTCATCACTAATAGTCCTGCTAAAACACTTGCTTCGCCATCCAACAACAACGCAACTGAACCTTCTACTCCTGTGGGGACACCGCCAAAACAAGGAATTGTTTCCGTAAACATAAAAACACCCTGCTGATTAATTTCTACAGAGAAGACAAAAGTGGGATTCCGAAGATCAACAACTAAACAAAGACAATTATTCTCAAGAAAAGAACCGAGTTCGCGATTAATCTCTAAAGAATTTAATGGAAAAGACTTGTCAGCCCGGTTGGTTTCGATTTTAAACATCCCTTTTCTTCCCTGCAGAAGCCGAAGAGCGACAGATTTTATTTCATCCATTTCTTTATTGCAACGAACCGCTAAAGAATAAGAAGCAATACCAAAAACACGACGTAGAGAAAAATGATCTGGTTGAAAAGAAACAATATAGCGACCTTGGCTGACTAAAATCTCTTTGAATGGTGTTTGCCTTCGAATATTAGAAAAAAGTTTGCGCTCAAACATTCTCCGATTTGCCCCCTTAAGGAAAATTTCGCTGCTGCGTAATAAAATATGAGTATACATTACAATTCTAATCAATGGCTATTTTTTAAATTATGACCAAAAAAGAGAACAAACATATAACTTATATTTTTATCCATCTAAGCACTATTTATAAAGACAAGATTTAAATACTCACATTTTGTTTATAAATGAAAAAAAAGTTTGTAGGGGGGTTATTACTATGAGTAAAGCCAAAGAAAACAAAAAAGAAATCAGAATTGTTAATATTGTCGTTTCGACCGGCCTAGAAAAAGAGATTCCGCTCGAAAAAATGGCCGCTACGCTTCCAAATACGGAATATAATCCAGAACAATTTCCCGGTCTCGTTCTAAGAATAAAAGAACCAAAGACGTCAGCGCTTGTTTTTTCCAGTGGAAAAGTAGTATGTACTGGTGCAAGAACACTTGAAGACGTTGACCGCAGTATCCAGAGTATCATTAAAAGTCTTAAAAAATTAGATATTCATGTTACTATTAAACCAAAAATAACCGTCCAAAACATCGTTGCTTCGGGAAGTATTGGGATGGATCTCAATTTGAACGTTCTTGGTATCAAATTACCTCAAACCGAATACGAACCAGAGCAGTTCCCGGGCCTTGTTCATAAACTAAAAGGAACAAATGCTACGTTTCTCTTGTTTAGCAACGGAAAGATCGTCTGTACCGGAACGAAAACAGAAGAAGAAGTTCATCAAGCAACAGATAAGCTCATCGAGAACTTGAAAGCGATATTAGCAAAGAAATAAATTTTTTGATTTTCACTAGACGAAAGAATAGTTTGAAAAAACGTGAGCTGTAAAGTTTGCTGGATACTGATTAAATATTTTTAATTAGTATAATTCAACCTCAAGAAGTGTTCAAAAACAGATTATCAGAATCTTTTAACAAGAGAACATTAAAACCTGCTTTTACTGATTTATCATAAAGAAGTGTATTCCCTGTTAAAATACAAAAATTTACTTTTAACCAAGTAAGTATACTTACGATTTTTAAGATAGAATCTTCTTCTGTAAAATGTGGAGGTACAGGAATCTCTTTAGATGCTTCAATTAAACTACTAACCATCATATCTCTACCTTTATTACATTTTTCGCACTCAAAAATATTTTTTGTTACAGAAGAAATAAATATTATTGGTTGATTTTTATTTCCAACACTCATAGCAGATTCTAAATGTAATTTTAATAAACTATCCCTCCCCTCCGTTTCATCACTATCTTCGTAAGTCCAATCTACAAATGATTGACAAGATATTTTGTCTAACACCACTACTGGATATTTTAAAGTTCGTGTCATCTAATAATAAATAGAAGAAGTCTAACTTAAGTTACATACCTCTCTAATACCCTCCTTTGTTAATGGTGCTGCCGCCTCTATAAATACGGGAGAATTGATTTTAATTCTTAATGCTAAAACTTCATCAGAACTAGCTAAAGCTATAACTTCTTTAGCCTCTGGTGAAACATTACTCTCGGTTAGAGATATTTCACTTTTTTTCATGTATTGGATTTTTCTTAATATTTCTTCTGCCATTTCTTATACACCCCTTTTTGGAGGTTGAACTACATCTATCCCTTTACTTTGTTTAACCAGCTGATACTCTTTAAATAATTTTCTATTATAAAGTTGATAGCCTAATCAATCCTAGCCATCTATTCACTCCCGCTTCCAATTTTAAATCAGCTAACTCACACGGTAATTTTCCTGTTGTCGTGTGATTCTCAATGAAATTATGCTGTAACACAATTCCCGCTAAGAGAATTGGAGCAGACCAAAGAGCTTTCAACCCACGAAAATCATTCACTCTGTCTTTGATTTTCATAAAAACCGTTTCAATACGAACGTTATGTTTCTTCGTCTTACTCACATTGTTAACTTTATGCTCAACCCTTCCTTCTTTGTAGCGAGTATAGAACGCACTCTTAAACGCTTGAGGGTAATGTGGTCGTGCATCAGTTTGGATAAATTTTGGTCACCCACTCTGCTTTATTCTTTGCATAAACTCTTTCGCATCTGCCATATTTTGAGCAAACGGAGAATACAACGTTGCATTAATGAATCGTGTTCCCCAATCCACAGAACACCAGAAAATATCATTATTCTTTCCTCTATTGATCTCTGTTTCATCAGCATAATACTCTCCGCTAAGCTGGGGAGTGAAGTGATTAACGTATTTCTGAACTTTAAGCGTGTACTTCCTGCACCAATCTAAAACGGTAACATGAGAAACAGGGGTGTTTTCATGCCTTCTGTAATTGTTCCTTACTTTTCTACTAGATAGGTTGCTAAAGTAGAGGTCTATTGCTTTGGTTATCTTAGCTTCATTATTCTTCATTTTCCAAAAGCCAAAGTCAGGAATAAACGTTCGCTCACAGTTTTTGCATAGGTATCGTTGTTGTTTTCCTCTGTGTTGAGTTTGGCTAAGTCCACGCTTTACAACAGCGTCACTTTTACAGTAGGAGCATTTAACTTTGTTTTCCATATATTTTAGGTACCCAAAGAAATATATAAATATTTTGGTACCTAATTTCAAATTTGAGGAAATGTCTTTTTTGGTACCTAAAAACTTATAAAAGGTAAGTACCTATAATTTTGGATGAAACTCCAGAAACAACTTTCGAGGAAAATAGGTGTTAAAGAATACGCTAAGTATGTTATTGTGGTGAAGCCGAAAGACATTGAGAAGCTAGGATGGAAAGATGGTGAGGAATTAGAAGCTGAAGTCAAAGGAGATAAGCTAGTTATTGAGAGGGATGATTAAAATGGCTACGAGAGAAGAACTATTTGATACACTGATGAGCGATCTTCGTGATTTAAGGAAATATAGAGACATATTTGGTGAATGGATTAGGTCAAAAGATGTTGAGCAACTAATTAAAACCTACGAAAAGTTGGCAAATAAAAAATAATTTTTATTTGAATATATCCAAAAGACTTTACAGCTCAAAAAAACGATATTCTTTTAAATCCAAGAAGAAACAATAAACGCACAAAGAGAGGTGTTGAAGATGGTAACAGTAAAAACAGTTAAAAATTAGATAAGAGTAGCTAAGATTAACTTTGTTGGCCTTGAAGCAAGTGTGAAAGGTAAGGATGATCTTGTGGATTTAAAAAACGGCCCGGGAGATTTTACATGAACAGAGCCAGCATTATCAATGTTTAAGGTTTTTAATGAAGAAAGTAGGTTAATGGTAACGTGTAGACGTCGAGAAGACGAAGCCAGAATAAATAATTTGTTAAATAAATTTGATTAGAAAAAAAGTCGTAACAAAAAGGGGTGTTCGTTCTGGTTAATAAACCAAAAGATATTTTAATCCCATTTCTATTCTTTTTCACTTGCACTCACCTAAATGTTTATATATAAAAATCATTCTAAAAACAACGGGTGGTTCTAAGCATGGAAGTGGATGAACAGATTAAAATATTTAGGGACTTCGTTGAACAGAACTATTACCCTCAGCTTCTCGAAACTGTTCGAAAAGGAAATACCTCCCTCGCCTTAAACTTTTCTGAATTGGTTAAATTTAATACGGAAATAGCAGAAGACCTTCTTGAAGACCCGGAAAACCTTCTCAAAGCGGCCGAACTCGCCGTTAAAGAATTCGACCTTTCCAAACCCATCCCAAAGTTTACGATAAGGGTATTTAACCTTCCCGAATCTGCAAAAGTACAAGTAAGTGAAATTAGAAGTAAGCATCTTAACAAATTAATTTGGGCGGAAGGAATTGTCCGCCAAAAATCAGATGTGCGGCCACATGTGACGGCAGCAAAATTTGAATGCCCTTCCTGCGGAAATATTCTGAATGTGATCCAATTAGATAAAAAGTATAAAGAACCTTCGCGATGTGGTTGTGGACGCAAAGGAAAATTTAAAGAGATATCGAAAGAATTGGTTGATGGACAAGGAATTGTATTAGAAGAGTCGCCAGACGATCTTGATGGTTCCCAACCAAAACGCATCAACGTCTTTCTCAAAGATGATCTTGTTTCTCCCATTTCAGAAAAAAAATGCAGCCCGGGATCAAGAATTCGTCTTGTTGGGTGGCTCACCGAAGTACCCGTGACGTTGCGAACGGGAGGTCAATCGACAAAATATGAATTAATTGTTGAATGTAATCATATTGAGCCTTTTGAAGATGATTTCTCCGAAATAAAGATCTCAGAAGAAGAAATGGAAGAAATCAGACGCATTGGTAAAAACCCCGACGTAATTCAACTTCTAGCCAAAAGCCTCGTTCCTTCTATTTATGGTCATGACAAAATAAAAGAAGCGCTTGTGCTCCAGCTCGCTGGCGGATGCCGGAAAATGCAACAAGATGGAGTTGTCACAAGAGGAGATATGCATATTTTATTAATTGGTGATCCAGGGTCGGGAAAATCACAGATACTTAAGCGTCTCTCAAAAGTTGCGCCCAAAGCGCGCTACACGAGCGGAAAGAGTGCCACGGGAGCGGGATTGACCGCATCAGTAGTCAAAGATGAGTTTTTGGGTGGATGGAGCTTAGAAGCAGGAACTTTGGTTTTAGCGAACCGCGGCTTTGCCATTATTGATGAAATGGATAAAATGGGAAAAGAAGACCGCGCTGCGCTCCACGAAGCATTAGAACAGCAAACAATCAGCATTGCTAAAGCAAATATTCAAGCGACATTACGATGTGAGACCACTGTTTTGGCTGCAGCCAACCCAAAATTTGGACGATTTGATCCTTACGATTTGATCGCCAACCAAATTGATTTGCCTCCCACGCTCATCAACAGATTTGATCTTATCTTTCCTGTCAAAGACCTCCCCAGCCGGGAAAAAGATGAGCAGACTGCTTCGTTTATTCTTAATCTCCACAAAAATCCAGAGGCATCTATTGCTGAAATTCCCACAAAACTATTGAAAAAGTACTTTGCGTATGTGCGTCAAAAGATGAATCCAAAAATGACTGAAACAGTCATTGAAGAAATTAAAGAATATTATATAAAAATGCGTAGTGCAGGCTACACGGAAGAAAGTGGTATTCGGAGCATCCCTATCACTGCTCGTCAACTGGAAGCATTAGTACGCCTTTCAGAAGCATCGGCAAAAATTCGCCTTTCCAAAACCGTGACCAAAAAAGATGCTCAAAAAGCGATTGAATTGGTAGATTATTGCCTTAACCAAATTGCCAAAGATTCTGAAACGGGCAAAATAGACATCGATCGTTTGGGAAGCAGAATAACCGCCACGCAACGCGGCGGGATTAGCGTTCTGAAAGAAATAATCGCCGCTCTTGAAGAACAAAGTGGAGAAAAAATAATTCCCATTGAAACTATTATTGAAGCCGCCAAAGAAAAGAATATTGAACAGGAAAAAACAGAAGAAATGATTGAAATGCTCCGCCGCTCGGGGGATATATTTGAACCAAAACGTGGATTTATCCAGAAATTATAGAAATGCTATAAAAAATAGATAAATAACAAAAATGAACGCAACCACCGCATTCCAAAGAGAAAGCACCAAAAAAGTATGTGTTCAGGATCTTGTAGAAGCAGAATATGTTCATGAAAATGATCAAAAACCAAACTACCTTGTTCTCAAAAACCAAGAAAAAATCCAGCGGATCAACCTCCTTGCAATCATTGTCAGCATAGAAAAAATAGGAACCATCAGCTCTTTTCTTCTCGATGATGGAACAGGCAAAATCACTGCTCGTTTTTTTGAAGAAAATGAAAAAAACAAGAACTTGGCAATTGGTGATACTGTTCTTATCATTGGCAAAGTAAGAAAATACAACCAAGAAACCTATCTCTCACCCGAGATTGCAAAAAAAATAAACCCCCTTTGGATCCGCATAAGAAAAGAAGAATTGGGGTTGAACAATTACCCCAAAAACCAAACAAAGCCAAATATAAAAAATATACCAGAAGAGGAAGAAAAAGAAACCTCCCTTCTTCCAACACAAAAAATAGCACAATTGATTAAAGAAATGGATAAAGGAGAGGGGGTAATTGTAGAAGATCTAATTGAAAAGTCACAATTAAAAAATATAGAAGTACTGCTCAAAAAGATGATTGAAAAAGGAGATTTGTTTCAGAATCTGCCGGGCAAGGTAAAAATACTTTAAACAAATAAAAGAGGAGTGATATATGTTTCTATTAACCCTGCTGCGACAAGCATCCCAATGCTTATCAAAATAAGATCCAGAGCATCAACAAAAACACGATCTTCTTGAAAATTATGTTTAATTATCGCAATTGAAATAATTCCACCTGCTAACCCCGCGATAAAATAAGAAGCAATCTCAAATAAACCGTGAGTCATATAACGCAAAAAACTTGATGTTGCAACGCCAAAATAAGCCGCAATAGAAGGGAAACCAACTAATGATGCGGTCTTAGCCAATTCAATTTTGATAAAAGAACCCATCGCCGTAGCGATAACAGAAGTGTTCCACGTCAAAATAAAAACTGCCCCTGTACCATATAAAAAAGAAAAAATCAAGCAGAAGAAAAGCACTTTAAAATTATTAATAATGATTCGAGTAAAAACATCAAAACGAGTAAAGTTACCTGTAACATGTTGTTCGATAATATTTTGATTAATATTGACAATGGCTTGTTTCTGAAGACTAAAAATTGTGTCTGTCATTGGCTGAGGAAGAAAAACATAGGCCAAAACCAACGCCAGAGTAGATCCAAGAAACATAAACATCAAGAAAATAAGTACTTTTGAATGTTCTTTCAGCAAAAAAAATTCTTTATCATACTTTAAATCTAACTCTTCTTCATTTTTAATAGTAACATAGAGTAAAGGAACAGTAGCAATAACAATGAGAAAAACCATTAAAATACCAGCAATTTCTCTAAACACAAAATATCCTAAAAAAAGACCCACAACTGAATAAATAAAGCCCGCCATAAACATTTCCCAAGGCCTCTTTTTCACCTTAAATGGATTAAATAAAGATTCCAGAACCATTACAAAACATCAACAACCAACCTATTTAAAGATTTCGTGCTCGTCAATCCAAAATAAAAAAACAAATCAAACTTAACTAAACAGAAGACCTGGACCCCTTGACTTCCGATGGAAAGTATAATTAAAGAAAAAGTTAAATGATATTAAACCATTCTCCAAAAGAGAAGTAAAGAGAGTAATTTTACTCTATGAAAACAAATCAAAATAAACAAATTAAACTATTTCTGATGGAAATCAAACAAAGAATAAAAACTTATTTTTTATCTTATAAATTAAAAATAAAATTATTATTATTATTTATTATCTATATAGAAAATAATATATTATAAATAACTCATATATTTATTATTTATCAATAAAAAGAAAATTGCATTTAACTTAAATAAAGCTAAAATCAGAATTTTTATTTATTTTAGATATTTGCCAAAAAAGAAAAAACACACTTAAATTACTCTTTTTTCAAAATAATCTATATTTTACAGTCTCGGTTATTTTATATACCTCTCCACTCACCAATTCCTGTCATCTAAATTTGATTTCCATCAGAAATCAAGGGGTGTCTCAGATGAAAGTTGGCACATTATTTGAAAATTATCTTCAAGCTGAATCTCTCTTTATAGATAGATCTGTTCTTTCTTCTACATTTATTCCAGAGGAAATAACTTATCGCGAAGAGCAACTTCAAGAGATTGCCAAAATAACCTCTCCTGCCTTACGGATAGAAAGACCATCTAATATTTTTATTTACGGTAAAACAGGAACCGGAAAAACCGTTTCTGTCAAACACATTTTACGATCGTTAAATGAAATCGCCACAAAAAACAAAATACCTCTCAAAACAATCTATATTAATTGCAAACTTCGCCGTGTTGCCGATACAGAATATCGTCTTATCGCTCAGCTCATCAAAGAATTTGGTGGAGATATTCCTCCTACCGGCCTTCCTACGGATGAAGTCTACAATGTTTTTTATAAACTTCTTGACCAACAAAAACAAATCATTCTTTTGACACTTGATGAAATAGATCAGCTTACGATTAAAATTGGGGATGAAATTTTATATAATCTTACTCGGATCAATGCCGAGCTCCAGAAATCCCAGCTTAGTATTATTGGCATTTCTAATAACCTTGTTTTTGCGGAACATCTTGATCCTCGTGTTAAAAGCAGTCTTTCAGTAGAAGAACTTATCTTTCCACCATACAATGCTCTTCAAATCCAAGACATTCTCCGTTCCAGAGCCAAAAAAGCATTCCGCGGCAATGCTTTAGATCAAGGACTTATCGAAAAATGTGCCGCCTATGCCGCACGTGAACACGGAGACGCTCGTCGTGCTATTGATCTTCTTCGTGTCGCAGGTGAAGTAGCTGAGCGCAGTGGAGCATCTGTAATTACTATTGCTCATCTTGATGAAGCAGAAAAGAAAGTTGAATCGGATCGCGTTATCACTGCAATTGTAAACCAACCAAAACAGTTTCAGTGTGTTCTTTACTCTATCCTTCTTATTCCTTCCCAGAAAAAGAATTTTTTTACTGGTGAAATCTATGAAGTCTATAAAACAATCTGCAAACGTTGTAAGTTTAACACATTAACCCAGCGTCGCATTTCTGACATTCTTGCCGAATTAGATATGCTGGGAGTTATCAATGCCAAAATAATTTCCAAAGGGCGCTATGGCCGTACAAGAGATATCTCTGTATCTATAGATGAAACCACCTCTATCAAACTCCGTGAAATTTTAGAAAAATCACTACAGGTGGGAGAATAATAAAAGAGATTATGGATGAACGCCAGCGTCGCATTGCCGAACTATTTGAAAAAGGTATTCTTATTAATGAAGATTTTTTAGAAAAAAATCTTGAAGGAGATGTAATTGAAAAAATAGAAGCTGAACAAGATCTTCTCGTTCTTAACACTGATTATGTGGATATTATTCGCCAGCAATCTTCTTTGGTTGACTGGTATGAAATAGATCAATACCGGGTTAATGCAGAAATAGATCGAGATGATGAGCTCTACCAAACTCAACTTCAACAGATTCATCACTCCAAACTTTTTTTATCCACTTCATTAGAAATAACACACCAAGAACTTTCTTCTCTAGAAGTAAGTTTAAGTGAACCAACTTCTACTTTTGTTCAACATCATTCAATCCAAGAAAAAAACATTCTTCCTCAAGAAGACACCTTGGCAACCCAATTAGGAAATCATGCGGTTACTATTCTTGTCTCATTCGAAAATAAGTCACACAAATATGCCGTTCACGATTTTACCTCTTTTTTTCTTAGTCGCTACAAATTTTTAGAAAACATCCTTCGCAGTCGGCAAGAGCTCCAAGGTGTTACTACAATCAACCGTGTTCTCGCTAAAAAGGAACGTGAAACAACAACGATCATTGGCATTGTCGACTCCATTGAAACAACAAAAAATGATAACTTAGTCATCACTGTTGAAGACAATACTGGCAGAATTAAAGTTTTAGTCACCAAATCAAAAAAAGAAATCTATAAATTAGCCAAAGATTTAGTTCACGACGAAGTTATTGGTATAATTGGCCAAAGCTATGATAAAGCAATTTTTGCAGAAAACATAATTTGGCCAGACGTCCCTAGCACTCATGAACTCAAAAAAGGAGAAACAGAAGAATTTGCTATTTTTTTATCGGATATTCATGTTGGGTCAACTCTCTTCCTCAAAGAAGAATTTACTCGATTTATCCACTGGATTCGTGGCGAGGCAGGCAGCGATCAACAGCGCGACGTTTCTTCAAAAGTAAAATATATCATTATTGCCGGCGACCTTGTTGATGGGGTGGGGATATACCCTTCCCAAGAAGAAGAGTTAGAAATAAAAGATATCGTTGGGCAATATACGGAATTTTGCCGGCTCATAAAGCAAATTCCTTCCGACAAAAAAATAATAATCTGTCCCGGAAACCACGACGTTGTTCATCTTGCCGAACCACAATCTGTCTTCTACAAAGAATACACTGCCGATCTCACCTCCATTCCCAACATCACCCTTGTAACCAATCCCTCTCTTGTCAACATCGGCAAAACAGATACTTTTTCCGGATTTGATGTTTTGCTTTATCATGGTTATAGTTTTGATTATTATGTTGCTAATGTGGAATCTATTAGAACTGGTGGTGGTTATCACCGATCTGATTTGATTATGAAATTTTTACTGAAACGACGTCATCTCGCTCCCTCTTTTTCATCTACTCCCTATCATCCTTCTCACACTGAGGATCCACTCTTAATTAAAAAGATTCCCGACATTTTTATTACTGGTCACATCCATTATTGTTGTGTTGCTAATTATAAAGGGATTACCATGAT
>DUGB01000134.1 GCA_013331555.1 Candidatus Woesearchaeota archaeon | reverse complement strand
TGGCAAACTGTCAAACTTGGGTTGTAAGACACTTTGTCTTGATCGACTCCCATGACAATCTGCTGTTGGCATTAGGTGTCTATATAATCCATGATATCCAAGATGATCAAGCAGTGCTCCCTTGGCTATGAATTCATTTGGATATCTTCCATCTTGGAGAGCAGTTAACAGTCCATTAAAGTATACTGCATTGTTTCTAGGTGAAACTCTTCCATTGCAATAATCACATTTTCCTTCATAGAGAGTAATTGACATAACTAAAATAGAAAAAATAAAACTATATAAACTTTTCTAAATTTACTACCAATTAGTAACTAAGAAGTACTTCAACATGTCGTCCAAAGATCGTTTTCAAATCCTCGAAGATCGGATCTTTGATAAACACGCGGGCAGGAAACTTTTGATTCACAAGCGCTTCTTCCAATTCTTTCATGGAACTTCCAACCAGCGGTCCTAAGCCTCCATCTGCTTGTATTTCTGCTCTCTCTACACGCAGTTCTTTTGCATCAATATCGTGGATGACAAACGCCATTTTTTCAAGTAAAACGACTTCTCCATATTTGTCGCCATACTTCACCCGTACTTTCGCTCGTTCCAGTTCTCTTCCACGTTTGCGTTGAATCTGCTCGACTAAAAACCGAATTAATCCTCCGGTATTTTTGCGGACAAGTTCAATATCATTTTTGTTGAGCTTATGTTCATCATGCTTCTGTTTGATGTCCACAATCTCCTGCACATCGCGTAAATAACGTGAAGGAATCTTACCTGTTGTAATCATCTGCTCTTCAAAGACTTTCACGATATCTTCATCACGAACTTTCTCTACTTTTTCGCTTTTCAAAATATCACGAACAAGGGTCATGACTTCATCGTACAATAATACTACACTTTTCTTATCGTGAAGCGCTTCTATTTCTGTAAACAGTTCTCTGATTCGTTTCAGAAACTTCTCTGCATCGGAAACTAAATCGTCTAATTCTTTTCCCGTTAGTTCTTTTTTATCGCCGTGTTCAATTTTCTTACGGATTTCCACATTATTTTTCAAAATCTTTACATATTCTGGTTCGAGCATCTTTTCTTTCTTGACAAAAATATCTTCCATTACTTCGGGTGTTTCACGCGGTGTTGGAGGAGGTAATCCATACAGCATAATTGCTGCCTGAGATGGAGTTAAGATTGCATAATATGTATCTTCCATTCCCATATCTTTGAGTCTTAACTTGACTCGGCTAATACTTTGCTCGCCGCTGCTCATAAATAAGTCAATTGCTTCTCGACTAGGCTTAATTCGACCCATGCGTAACAATTGTTTCCACGGCATGAAAATCCCGCGGTCATAGAATGGGACACCGTCACGCAATAATGTAAAGATGATTGGATTCGCTTCTTTTAATGAATCCCAGAAATCGGTTAAGATATAAACTTGGATATTCAATTTATTCTTGATCCCGGTCATTTCTCCGGCTTCGATTCCCATTCCAATAATGATCGCACGTAATTTGTCTTTTAATTCTACTCTGGTCATTTTTTTGACATCGGTATCATCAATCACGATCCAGACGTCAATGTCCGACGTCGGTGTTGCGCGCCCTTGTGTCAATGAGCCCGCCAGAACATAACTGAGAATATACTTCTCAAATTTCTTAATAACCATGCTTTTGTGAATTTCTGCAATTTTAATGGCGGCAAGCATTCCGGTGTCATAAATCGGCGCTCCCATCGAAATCAAACGATTCACATCATATTTGGCATCATAACAATTCAACCATAGATCTGTCAATAACATACTTTGGGCGTTAATATTTTTGTCAACTTCTTCAGCTGTTTTTTTGACAATACCGGAGAACTTATTGTACAACTCATCTTTGGTCATCTTTTTCGATGTCGTGTCATCAACAACAACTAAAATGTCGAGTTTCTGATTCTTCTCATCGAGAGGTGGAGGAGTCATCACCTTCGCAGGATCTTCTCCTGGTTTTGGCAACGGTTTTTCTGGAGGAAGAAGTGTGATTCCAACGATATAATCACCAAACTTTTCTAATAATTGTTTCTTGAAAACATCAAGCTTCTCCTTCAACGCTTGGAGTTTCTTTTCCATTTCCGGAGGAAGTTTAGGCATAGAAGAAGGGGGAAGAACATTTTCAACGCTCGTTCCAGCTTGTTCCGGCTGGCCAACCGCTTTGATATTTTTAGGCTTAAATGATTTGGATGCATTTTTCTTTATCATGTGAATCTTTCCTCCTGAGACAATCCGTTTGTAACCCCACAATAGAGTGTTTATATATTATATATCTTATGGTTAGAGGTGGGGCGTTTGAGTCAGTACAATAATCCATAATTCTCCACAAATCTTATAAATAAGTATGTTCTTACTATTCATATTATGATTGGAACTGTTAAAGTATCATCGCGAGGTCAGATTGTCATTCCTGAAAATATCCGTAAACACTTGCAGATCGTTGAAGGTTCAACTTTAGTTGTCATTGAGAAAGAAAATAAGCTTATTGTAGAACGAGAGAATGACTTCTTAGAAGGACTCAAAGATCATAAGAAGAAAGATTCAGAACAAGAAGGCTGGCAAGTTCTTGCCGAAAAAAACCTCTTGAATGTGTGGTCTAATTCTCAGGATGATAAGGTATGGAAAAAATATCTGTAAACCAAAGTGAGATTTGGCTTGTTCCTTTTCCTTTCTCAGACTTAAGCGGTCAGAAAGTAAGACCTGTTCTTGTTGTCTCGCACAATAATTTTAACTCTTCCTCAGATGACGTCATCGTCTGTGCTATCACCTCAAATCTCACCAAAGAAAAATATACTCTCTTGATCTCTCCAGAAACTCTTCTTTCTGGCGAACTTCACGATCTTTGTGTTGTCAAAGTTGACACTATTTTTAAAATCAATAAAAAACTTCTTCTCAAGAAAATCGGTCAAGTCCAGGTCACTTTTCTTGCCCAAATGAAAGAAAAATTGTTTTCGTTATTTTAAACACTAATAAGTAGTAAATACATCAAAACATTTATAAACAAAACCCTCTTCTACACCCATAAAATGGGTGGCATACAACGATATCTCTTTGCAACAGATACGCACGGATCTGAACATCTCGAAGCTATTGTCAATGCTGGCGTCCGAGCCGGTGCAAAACACTTCAATCATTTAGGTGATATTTCCTATCATTCTCTGTCTCCATTGACAGAAGATGCTAATGTTCGCGCAGAACTTGCTCTTCAGCATCTTTTAGAATCTCAAAGTCCAGTTCACGCTGATGCTCTTCAGGGTCGTTATTCCGATGAGCAAATTAAGAGTATTGCAAAGGCTCATGACAATGCAATTAGAACCGCAGAAAAAGTATCACGCGGTCAATATGAATATCTTGCTAACCTTGTCAACAATTCTAGTATGAACCTTGGTGTTGTTACTGCGGGCAACTGGGATCGTACAAGTTCATTAGAAAAAGCGCTTGGTCAAGGTTATATGCTCAATGGAGTTCGAACTCTTGACGGCATCACCATGGGCGTTACGGGTGGCGGAGGTTCACGGCCAGGACTTCGACTACCTTTAAAACTCGGAGCAGAAAACGATGCCGGTGCAGATCATCCGGAGACCGAACAATATCATCATTCCAAGTGGGGTGAAGTTCTTGCTAAACAACCACAATGGATTATTTCACACGTTCCTTGGACTCCCCGAACAGATGTTGATGATCACATAGATCTCGGTACTCGTTGGGCAGAACGGACTCTTAAACAGTTATATGTCCAAGGTCAACCATTACCGAAAGCAATTTTTTCTGGTCACAAACACGATCGGTTTAGAATGGTTTTCAACCAATATGGTGTTTTAGAAGTAAGTCCTGGTGTTGGCGCTCGTCATCACAACAAAGGTTTCCGTGCAGGTTTCTGTACGGTGGATGCTGATACTGACACCGGAGATATTCAACACGTTCAGGAATATCATATTCTTGATCACTACGATGGAACTCAAACAGTTATGCTTCATGCTATCCACACTCCTGATTATAATGCCAAAAAAGTAACCTCTCAAAAAGTCGGCGAGGTTATTCTTGATCACTTCAAACCTTCTTTTAGCGATGTTCGTGATCTCGATCCTACTCAGTCATTAGTTAAGAGAGGCATGTCATTTAATTATGCTGCTCTTCGCTCTGCTCAAGAAAAAGATCAACGTGTCCGTCAGAATTTCGCGCTTGTTAATGAATATGTCGAACAGCGCGGCGAAGATTTGAAACTTATTTTTGATTCATTACAGCATGAACAAACATCATTAGATGAAAAAATTACTAAAGCTCAGCAATTGCTCGTGAAGAAAGCCGCCGTTGCTGTTCGTGTTGATATTGATCGCTTAGCTCGCAATGATGAAGAACGTCAATTTTATCAAAATGCCGTTCTTGGTTTTGCCTATGACATTGATTCAAGTGACCTTCGCCGTTTACTTCGTGTGAACGATGGGATGATTCCCTACGATTGGGGTTCTTCAGTCGTCCGTCATGTTCAGAAACACATTCAGAAAACCCATCAACAAATGATCTTATCCCGACTGACTGCTAAAGACTTCACCGAGATGGCCTTAGTCCATGCCCCTCAAGGTTACAGAGCAAAGCGCACTTTTCTCTATGAAGAAGCCATCGGACTTTGGGCTAAAACACTTGCTCAACAAGGTTCAACGGGATTGCTTACGAGTGATGATCTTGAAAGTAGTGGCCTCTTTGTGAAAGATTCATCGTACATTCCACGAAAACGTACTTCTTCGGAATTAGAAAAATTGTTAGGCATCAAAATGCCTGCCCGCGAGACACCACAAGCACTTGAACAAGAACGTGCTGCTCTTGCAGATGAACTTCGTGACAATCTGCAAAATTATGTTAATCAGGGCGGGCCAGTTGTTGACATTGGCAATGGGAATTATGGTGTCCTCTCTCCCGATGGAAGAAATATAGTTCCTCAGCCGAAAAAAGTATTTGATGGTGTGACTGGGTATACTCCTCTCTCTCGTGAACAGTTTAGTCAAGCTTTGCGCCGGCAGATGTCTCCACCAGATTCAGAAATTCAACCCGATGCACCTAATCCCTACCAGAGAGAAGAACAACGAATCACTCCTGGCCGACAGCCCAGAGAAGATCGTTTACCTCTTACCCAACGTGATGCGTATGGAAGAACGGTGAACTGACCAAAACGTCCCACTTCTTTCCGCAACACTTTTAATCTTCTTTGCCTTTGAGCACCATATGAGAAAAGAAATGTCACAACAACAAAATTTAGATGAACAACTTTACCACCAGCCTTGGGCTGCTGCTAACGATGATTCTGTCCAAAGATCAATTGATCCAACTCAACAAGCACACGCAACAGATATGTATGGTCGTGTAGAACAATTTTTAGCATCACAAGAAGGTCATAATCTTACTGATTATCTTCAACGGCATGGGAAAAATCCTATTGCTCTTCGAGGTGTTGGTGCAGGATACTTACCTGACCATGCTGTCGCCGCCGTCATTCATAACGGACTTGAAGGCGTTCTGGTCGGTAACTATAACGGTCGTTCTTTTGAAGAACGAGTTCAAGAAATGGCTGATCGATATCATCTTGACCCTCAGAGTATGGTTGAATATGTCTTAAGCCATGAATTAGCTCACGCCGCCGGTTATGATGCTGAAGCAGATGTCGAAGGACTGTTGAAAGACTACTTTGCACAGCAAATGCAGCATGCTGAAGGACCTGAACGTCAACGATATCAGCAACTGCATGAAATTTCTGGTCAGCGAGAACAACAGCAACGAACAGATCGAGGCAATCACCAAGAGAAACCTCTTGCGATTGTCATTCCGTTTCAGAAAGGACAATATCAAAGCGCGAATGAGCCTAGAGCGTATGCTGCTTAAGAGAATCTTTAATTTTTGAATAAAAGTATAAAAAGCGTTATCCTTTTTTCGATTTATGTTAGGTTATACTCATACTGGTAGTAGTAATGTTTTCATATTTTTTGATGGTGATGATATTTTAAATCTTAGGGAAGAAAAAATTATCGGCCATTACATCAACACAGCTCATTCTGATGAGACTGGAAAACTAGAAGCCGTTATTGATGATCAAACTTGTCGAAGCAAAATGCAACAAGTAGCTACAACCATTGAAGCTAACGGTGGAGTAGTTTCTTTTATGGTTATAACAATGATGCAAAGAGTCTACAATTCTTTAGTAGAGAGAGGAAATTATGCTGACCATCAGGGATTTCGGCATGTACATTTAATTGATATAAAGAGAGAAATGAATCCTTCCTTGCTTTCTAATTATGATTATTTAAGAAGTTGTATAATCAAAGTTTAGGACACATTACCTTCTTCGAAGTACTTTAAAAAAATGTGCCTGCCCCTCCTTTCAGTTGAAAAGAAGAGCAGGCATCTTCCTTGGCGGAAGTAGGAATTAATGATGGCGGCAATAATCGTCCAACGTGTTCAAACCTCGTTGGCGTAGTACTTTGCCTTCTTCTCGTTCAACAATATACGGTGGTTTCAACAAGAACAATCGCTTTCGGGTATCATACCCAATCCCCACCAATGTTCGGGCAACAAAATATACATCGTCAAGAGAAGTCGCCACTCCTTTGTCAGCCGCAGCATTTGGATTGTAATCCATCCCAATAAATCCTTGCGTTGTATCACCGACATTAATCCAGCGAATGGTATTGCCATAACTCCTCTGATCCTCAACATCATTCCAGACTGCTCCGGGAAATTGCTTGACCATGGCCTCTCCATGATGAGCTTCACTTCCGAGAATAATCATGGTTCTACCTGTCTCACGTTCGGTCATTCCTTTGACAAAAGGCAGCGCAATATACACATCAAATGCTCGTTCATTTTGCTGACAGCGGACAAATACTCTTTGCCCGTCAAGATTGTATCCTAAAATATTGTCATCAATTCTAAACAATCGTTCAACTTTTTCATTCTCTCGCTGTCTTGAAACTCGTTGCTTCTCCACCCGTTCAACATGAGCGATGACTGAACCTTGCTGATACGGTTGCGCAACGGGTAATCGCCGTGGCTCATAGTTTCCGGTATAAAACGAATCTGTTTTCCAAACCATTGTTTTCTCCCTTCCGCCAAGGAAAAAGAGAAAATTTTATTCCGCACAAAGAAAAAGAAAAATGCTCCACCCTCCCCCAAGGAGAGTGGGCATACATATTCTTGGGCGGAAGCATTAATTTAGGCAGCTATTCGATAGGGAGCAACTATTCGTTCTTCTTGTCGTGCCATTCCAAAATCACCTTGAAAACCAACACTACGTCCGTACTCTTGTCCAAACTGTTCTTTCTTCCTCAACAATTCATCAGTTTGTTTCGTGTCATGATGCGTTCCCAAAAGCAATTTCACTCCTGCTCGTGTTGCATAGTCGATGACTTCTTCCAACGCGGGATGGCCAAAGCCTTTCAAGAATGGCATTTTTGCAAAGTCATCTTCACTATATTGTGTGTCCGCAATAAGAACATCTGCTCCTTGTACAAACCGCACAAATTCATTGATTCTTTGTTCTGAACCTAGAAGAGGTTGTCCTTTGTTATCGTAGCGGAACGTCATATCGGAGACATATGCTACAGAGTAAATACCTCCCTCAGTTGTCTGGACATCATAACGGAAGCCAATTGAACCCCCATCTCCATCACGAGTAGGTCCGCGTGGATGCCAGTTTCGCAATGTTCTTACATTATAGCCAGGATGTTGGAATTCTTCCCTGCCACGGCATTCAGTAATAACTTTGTTTATACCACCCATGTGTTCAAAATCAACAGGCCAGAGGAATTCACCATCAAAGACTTTATTCAATGCTCGTTCTGTCCCTTCGCAACCCACGATTTGAATCGCTCCTGGAACGTTGTTAAAGTAAATTTGACCAGCACATCCCATGTTAATGTGATCTAAGTGTGGATGAGTAAGATCAATTTCCACTCGTTCTGTTCCTGGCGTCAGTTGCTCATTCAATGCTTCTTGGACTCCTGTTCCTGCATCCAGAAGATGTAGTGCTTCACCTAAGCGCAAGGTGTAAGAACTCGTATCACCGCCAAATTCCATAAATTCAGGGCGTCCTTTAGGGCAGCTTCCCCGCGTTCCGTAGAACGCCAATTCAATGTTTGTCTTTGTCATGTTTGTCTCTCCCTTCCGCCAAGAAGAGGAGGTACATATCTAATAATAACTCTTAGTAATAGAATTATATAAAACAAAACAGCAAGAAAATAGAAAAATAGCTAAACATTTATATATTAAGTAATCTAATTTACTACAATGCGTGTATTGACTTCTCAACTTGAACTCGTTTCTCTTGATGCCAAAGATTGGCGTATTTTACGAGAAATTATTCATAATTATCGTCAACCTCTTTCGTCAATCGCTAAAACCTGCCTTCTCTCTCGTCAGTCAGTTGAATATCGCTTAAAAATGATGCATGAACACAATCTCCTCCGTGGTTCTCGTACGGTCATTAATATTCAAAAATTAGGCTATAAATCATATCATATTTTCATGGAAGTTCATATTCCCTCACAGGAGCGAGAAATCATTGCCCGTGCGCAACATGCCATTTTTGTCAACGCTCTTATTGTGTACAGCGGAAAATATAATCTTGAAATCTCAATCATGGCCAAAAATGAACAAGAATTTCTTCAGTATTATCATCAACTTATTGAGGGGATGCGGATGAGGGACGATCAAATTCTCATCCTACTTCAGACAATTTGTTCGGAAGTTCTTCCCTCTGCATACTTCCCTCAACTTAAAGAGAAGAAAACGGCTTCATCAGCAACTTCCGTATCAAATAAAACAACTTCAGATAAAAAAATAATGCCCCATGATATTCAAATTCTTCACGCCCTCTCACGTGATGCGAGCAAAACAAACCTTTCCCTCGCCCATGAATTAGGCGTTTCAAAAGATACAGTTCCCTACCACATAAAATCATTAGAGCAGCACAAATATATCCTCAGCTATCGTCCGGTTGTCAATTATGCCTCTCTCGGCCTGATGATCAATTCCTTACTAATTAAACTGAATTACACCAGCGAAGGCATCACTCGCTTTGAACATTATCTTAAAAATCAAGGCTCAATCCTCTGGGCAACAAAAACGGTAGGATATTATGATTATATCATCTATGTCATTACTAGAAATCTACCAGAATTCCACCACGTTATCAATGGCATTAAAGAACAATTTGAAGACATTATCAAGACCTATGAGATTCTTTTCGCTTTTGAAGAACTAAAATATAATTTTATGGCCGACTCTATCCTTGAAGAAAAGAAAAAAGAAGATTAATCCAATATTGTAAGATCATTAACCTCCTCAAAAGAAACATCCTCTTCTAAGTCAATCTGTAAATCCTCTAATTCTTCCACAGTTGTATCTCCTATACCTAAGCTTTCGGCAGGGGCTGATTGATCTGTCAATTCTGGTGAAGAACAGCTGACCACAAAAAGCAACACTAAACAAACCAAGATTATTTTTTTCATAAAAAAAAGAAAAGAAAAAAGAATTTATAAACTTATTTTACTCCTCAGCAGTTTCTCCTTTCAAAGAACGATACTCTTTCAAGAACAAATGGAGATGCTCTTTATTCTCTTTCGCCAACGCATGAATTGCCCGCAGAGATTCCTCAGTATCTCCTTCAGTCAATTCTGTTGCTTTTTGCTTTAACTCCGTTTGAATTCGAACAAACTCATCTAAATGTGTTTGGAGTACAGTCGTATCTTTTCCTAATGCTTTGATTTCAGCAATACGCTCTTCCATCCCTTGCCGATATGTATCTTGTTTTTCAATAATTGTATCAACTTTAGAGCTCAATAAGACACTGATCATCCGGCGTTGTTCTGTCCGCACGTCTTGCCATAACTTCTTCAAATCCTGAACTGCTGCCCGAACTTCAGCGTTAGTCGCATTTGCTGTCATCGCTTCCACTGCCTGCTGTTGAGTTGTTAATTTTTCTTCTAATGACGCAATTGACGCCAAAAGTCTTTCTTTTTCCTCAACAGATAGCTTTTCGGCTTTCTCAACACGCTGCTGTAATTTTTCCAATGATCGGTCAATGAGTTCTACTGTTTTCAATAGATGAAGACGTACTCCTCTCTTCAACTCCATTTTTGGAGCCGTACAATTTCCTTCTTTCCGACAACCTCGAACTTTATCTTTCAATTCATTAACCGTACTTCGTACATTCCGATGTTCTTCACGAACGGTCTTGACTCTGTCGCGGATTCCTTCCCACGTTTCTCTAATCTCCGCCACTTTTTCTCGGCGCTCTTCCATTTTTTGCACCCGTTCTACTCGTCGTTCATTCACACTATCATCAGATTGATCAGATGTATCCGAATCTGAACCTGTTTCCTCTGCAAAGACAGAAGCAACAAGAACCGCCATTAAAAACACCATTAACACTTGAAATCTAAGCCATTTCATATTTATTTCACCTCAATGTTCAATCCCCTCAGACAAAAGAATTTACTTTTTAAAGATACTTTTTTGAAACTTTTTGTACTCTACAAATAAAGCTTTAATTCTAGAGGATTATGGTAGATGAAGCTTTAATCAATGTTGTAAAATTTCTAACTTTACTTTACTTTTATTTACTTCAAGCCTTGCTGTCCCGCCGATTGGAAACGTGATTGTTGGAGTTGTATGACCAAAATCAACATTAGCAATGATTGGAATCTTATTTAATTCTTTTTTCGTTCTAATAATTGCTGTTAATAATTCTCGTGTCATCTTCGTTGCTTTTTGGCAACGTCCAAACACAATTCCTCTAACTTTATCAAATCCACGTTGATGAATGATTGATTGTAAATCTCGATCAATCGTTTCCGGATGTGCTTCTTCATCATCTTCAAGAAAAAGTATGGTGTTCTCCAAGTGAGGCATAAATTGTGTTCCTTGAAGAAGGTTAAACGTACACTGATTTCCCCCTAAGATTTTTCCTTTTGCTTTCCCTTCATTAATCAACCAGAACCCTTCGTTTTTAATGAAATTTCTGTTATTCTGATCAGTAAACCATGGATCGTCACTCCACTCTTTTGATGATAGGAATTCAAAATGATTATTCTCCAAAAGACATTTCTTAAAATAGTCTAACGTATACTCGAATCCTTTGATCATTCCAAACGAAGAGAGATGTGGGCCGGAGTATGTGACCAAATTTGTTTGAGCAAAAATAGCATTTGTTAAACAAGTAATGTCTGAAAATCCGCACAAAATTTTTGGATTTTTCTGTATCAAGTCATAATCAAGATACGAAAGAAGCTGATTTGAATTATATCCACCAATCGCAGTTAATATCCCTCTCACTTTTTTATCTTTAAATGCCCGATGTAAATCTTCTACTCTAGATTGTATCAAAGAAGAGTTAAAGTCATCTTTTTCTCTCACGTTTTCTGAGAATGTTACTTTGAAACCCATTTCCTGGATTTTTCTTATTGCAATTGCTTGAATATCATTAGAGATGATGGATAAACTTCTTGCTGGCGCGATGACTCGAATCTCATCACCTATTTTTAATTTTGTTGGAATCAATAACATTAACGAAACAACTCGTTCTTATAAAATTAATCCTATTTCTTTAGTTCACTCTCGCACTGGTCAACTCCGGCTAAAGTTTATATATTCCAAATATCATTATTTTAGCATGGATAAGAATGCTCTTATTGTATTTCAAGGGAAGAATATTCGTCGCACGTGGTTTAATGATGAGTGGTGGTTCTCTGTAGTTGATGTCATTGGTGCTTTAACGCAAACAGATAGAGCCAGAAAGTATTGGTCTGACCTAAAATTTAAGCTTATTCAAGAAGGTTTTGAGCTGTCCGAAAAAATCGGACAACTAAAATTACCTTCTTCCGATGGTAAATTCTACGCAACTGACTGCGCTAATACTAAAAATATATTTAGAATTATCCAATCTATCCCCTCCCAAAAAGCAGAGCCATTTAAACAGTGGTTGGCTCAGGTTGGGTATGATAGAGTTGAAGAAATCCAAAACCCAGAATTAGCCCAAAAGCGTATGAAAGAGCTTTACAAAGCAAAAGGTTACTCTGATGATTGGATTGAGAAAAGAGTGAGAGGAATCGCCATCAGAGATGAGCTTACTGATGAATGGAAGAAAAGAGGCCTGACTGAAGAAAAAGAGTATGCAATACTTACAGCTGAAATATCCAAAGCTACGTTTGGCATGACTCCAAACGAATACAAAGAATTCAAGGGGCTGGAAAAAGAGAACTTGCGTGATCACATGAACGATTTAGAGTTAATTTTTACTATGTTAGGAGAAGCTTCTACTACAAAAATTGCCAGAAAGAAGGATGCAAAATGGTTTCTTCAAAATAAAGAAGCAGCAAAAGAAGGTGGGATAGTTGCAGGAGTAGCAAGAAGAGAACTTGAGCAAAGAAGTAATGAAAAAGTATCCTCTTCTGAAAATTATCTTTCTGAACCGGAAAAGAGAAAAAAGAGGCAGATTGAAGAGAAGAAAAAGGTATAGGATTCATAACGAAGATTGAGAAAAAGATAAACATTTCCATAAACAACGTTTAAAAACAAAGAGCATTATCCTCACCTCATGGTCCGCACAATGGAAGGAAAGCATCCCGGCTACTATGAAGCCATTCTTCAGCTGCGGCACCCAACAGAACTCGTTCTTGATTTCGTCTACGCCGAAATTGAACGCAAGGGCATCTATATCACCAAAGAAGAGGAAGAAAAAAATGGTATTGATATTTATCTCGCTGATGGACCATTTACGAGAGATCTCGGTCACCGTTTACAGGCTAAGTTCGGCGGGGAGTATCTTGTTACTGCTAAATTGTATGGAAATAAAGACGGACGTGATGTGTACCGCTTAACTGTTCTTTTCCGCCAGGCTCATTTTGCTAAACATGATCTTATCACCTATAGAGGCAATACCTATATTGTCAAAACATTAGACAAAGAAATCATCCTTCAAGAAGAAAAAACAGGGAAAAAAATCCGTCTCAAATACAAAGAGATGAGTGCCATCAAGAAAGTTGAAGCTTAATTCTCACGCTCTCCGCGATAGTCCGTCAAAACTTTCTCGATATCAACCCGCAAATTAAAACTATTGACCACTAATTCTTTCGGAAATAATCCAAAATACTCTTCCTCTAGAAGAAATGGTTCTTCAAACTGTATTGTTGGAAGTATTTTCTGCACTCGTGTACTTATTTTTGTGGGTGAAAGTAAAAATACATTTTTATTGACAAATTCATTCAGAACTTCATCGGAATGAATATGGGTATTTTTAACAAAAATAATATCTCCTTTGGAAAAGAGAAGCAAAGATTTCTTCACTATAAATTCTTTTTTGCTTAAAGTGTCCATCTTTTTAACAAGAATATTATTTTTATTCATCATTGCACCAATAAACGTATGAGTTTGTTGAATCTTTTTTCGCAGTTGCTGTTGCTGCAGTTCAGCTTGTTTCAATAATAATTGCAGCTTCTTTACTCGCTCTTCTTTAAACACCAAGAGCGAATCAACTTTATCCGTAATCCTTGCCGACGTTCGTTCTAAATATCTATTTTTATCAACTAAATCTTTCCATGATTTTTGCAATGTTGCCAGCGCATTTTTCAAGCGTTTATTTTCTTGCGTTAGTCCAAGATTCTTTTCATACAAGATAAGTACATCCTGCTCGCGAACTTTGTTTTTTTCCAGAACATTTTTCACAAGAGCTGTATCATGCGCGGTCGGAGTTTTCAGCAAATTTTCTATTCCTGGAAAAGAAAGTGCTGTTTTCAACGCCAAAACAGTAAATTCATCCTGATTTTCAACATGATGAAGTTCACAATAATGCTTAATTTTCTCTAATCGTGAATGATACTGCTGAAATGTAAACAGTGCTGCGGCAAGAGCATCATCTTCATGTTGTGTTTTTCCAGAAAAAGTGTACTCTTTGAGCATCAACCGCTTTTCCTCACGTTGCAGGTCTTCAGTCGGATTTACCACCACTGCTCCGCTCTTTCGACCAAATTCATCCACAAAAGAGGGAATTTTAGCTTTATCTGTTCCTACTAGAATTGGTCGGCAGCAGGCAAAAATACGCTGGATCATCTCTCCTAATGCCAATTCTTTTGAAGAATATGTCTCAATCACAGAACCATCTAATCGAAGAATTGCATACGCCGCTGTTGTTCCTGGATCAATTCCAATAATTCCTAGCGGTAATGTATAGTGAGTTTCCATTGAAATCGAACAATTATCTTGTTCAATAAGCGAACTATATATGAAATTCTGTTCGAAATGTAAAGAATTTCAGTATAGTCGTGCTGACCACCTATTTTGTAAGATCAACAATTTTCTTCCTGCCGATAAATCCGCTTTCTGCACTATGCCAATGCTGAACTGATTTTTCTCCTTGCTGCCAGCAAAGAAAAATATTTTTTCCTTCAAACTCAGAACGAAAATCAATCAGTCCATGTTCTAAATCCTTGACAATACATCCTTTGCTTTCCATTAACTCCAGTTTTGAGTAAAATAAATAATGCAACTTATGATATTCTCTCTTCATCCCAGAAACAGATTGCAATTCAATATCGCTTTCTTCATCTAGCTCTACTTCAATATCATCAACTAATTGGATTGCCTGATGTAATTCCTGGAGTTCACGTAATGTTCGCTGTACAAAAGGCAGCATTTTTTCCGCTTCAGAGAGTGAAACTATTTTCGTCTGGACAGAAAACTGATTTTCAACCATATTAACATAAAAGTAAAACGTATTATTTAAAATATACCAAAGGACACAACCAAACAATCAAATATTTGTGTCCTTTGTATATATAACGGACAGAACATTTTGATCATTTATTTCTGTTCGTTAGTATATATGGAAAAAAGTAAATGTCAGTAGAAAAGGCAAATTTTATAACTCACCTCTCTTTGTACTTTTCCTATGCGCCTTATTATTCTCTTCCTAGTCTTATTTTTGACCCCGCTTCTGACTGTAGCCCAAACCGGCACACCATATCATCTTACCATTATGGCAGTGCAAGAAACACCAGAAGGATACATCGGCAGCCCTGCGGATCTCTTTCTTGAACTGAAAGAAGGGTCTGGCCGTGTATTTCTGGAAACATATCCTTCCACTAAAACTGACACTCAAATCTCCACTCGTTTTGCAAAAGAAATTGCCTGTGACTATTTTGATCTTGACTGTGATCGCTACGATTACATTTATACCATTAAAGCACAGTCAGATATTATCGGTGGTCCCAGTGCCAGTGCTGCTATTGCCGCACTTACTGCCATTGTCGTGATGGATATTTCCTATGATCCCAAAGTTGCGATTACGGGCACAATCAATTCCGGTGGTATCATTGGACCAGTCGGGGGCGTTAAAGAGAAAATTGATGCTGCGGCTAAAGCTGGAGTCAAAACCGTTCTTATCTCCAAAGGCAGTTCACTTCAAAAAGAAGGATCGCCAGAAAATGAAACCAATACCACTCAATTATTTAATCTATCAACCTATGCTCTTCAAAATTTAAGTATAACTGTCCAAGAAGTAATCGATCTTGGTGAAATCGTTTCCATTCTCACTGGAAAAAATTATTCTCACCCTACGGTTGTTCTGGAAAAAGATCAGGAATACGAAAAAATCATGGAAAAGCTTCAAACCCAGCTCTGTGACCGCACAGAAAAAATGGAGCAAGAGATGAATGAACAGGGAATAACCCTCAATCAAACCATTCAAGAAGAGATTAATAATAAAAAAGAAAACGCCAGAAATGCATCTCAACTGGGCAACCACTATGCTGCCGCCAGTTATTGTTTTACGGCGAATATCCAGCTTCGCACCTACTTTTACACCCAGCCTCAGATTCATGCTCGCTTCCTTGAGAATCAACAAAGTCTTTTATTGAAAAAAATGAGTGTTCTCCAACAAAAAATGGCCAAACAAGAGATTAAAACAATCTCTGACTTGCAAGCATCGTTAGTTGTTCGCGAACGTCTTCATGATGTCCAACAGCAGATTGAAAAAGCAAATGAAACCGAGTCACATGATGAGCGTGCAGCAATCATTGCGTACGCCGAAGAACGCTACTCTTCCGCAGCATCATGGATGGAATTTTTTTCTATGAACGGAAGAAATTTTATTCTTGATGAGCAAACCCTTCGTCAATCCTGTGATCTCAAACTTGCTGAAGCGGAAGAACGGTATAACTATGTTGCCTTGTACGTTGGTTCGCGTCTTATTGAGAACCTGCGGAATCATATTGATGATGCTCACGCCTCTCTTGAGCGCAACGAATCACAGCTTTGCCTTATCGAAGCTTCCCAAGCCAAGGCAGAAGCCAATGCCATCTTAAGCTCATTTGGTGTAGTGAATGAAGCGCTAGACGAATACATCGCTGCCAAATCCAATGCCGTTGAACGTATGATCGCTGAAAACTCTGCTGAAGGGATCTTTCCAATTTTAGGTTATTCTTATTACCAATATGCTCGTTCTTTGCAAGATGACGATAAATTCACCGCATTATTATATCTTGAATACGCGTTGGAAATGAGCAATCTTGAAATGTACTTTCCGGAAGAAGTTACGACAATCGATGTTATTAGAAATCAGCTTGAAAATATCTTTTCCAAACGCTGGGTATTAATTACAAGCGGATTTGTAGGTGGATTAATTATTGGTGTTGGAACTGTTTACTTGGGTCGACGTATTTTTCACAGAAAGAAAAAATAAACATATTTTTATTAACATCAGAAGATCATCAAATCAGAATTCCGTTTCAATATATCCCAATTCTCTCCTGTAAATTAGTTTTTTTATTCGTTTATCATTCGTTTTAATCAAGTGTGTATGAATATGTTTCTTAGTGCGAATTTTTGAGTGTATATTTCGAGTAAAACTATCATATCCCTTTTTACTATATTCTTTTAATATCTCAAAATACTCTCTTGACTCTTCCTCACTGAACTCCGCGAAATCATTCAAGTGTCGTTTTGGAATAATCATCAGGTGCTCGTCTACTTCATAATGGTCCCAAACGTCATAACTAAACTTATTGAGCCAGATATTAAAATAAGTCAACTCCCTTTTCAAAAGTTCGGATTCTTTCTCACAAAAAGGGCAAGAACTTTGATCTTTTCTAGTTTGAACATACCGAGCTTGATTATCTTTTTTTCTATACATAATTAAGTAAGGTCTTTTGAGTGCTTTAATAAAGCTTTAGAGACATAATTCTTGATTTAGAAAAAATGAATATAAAACCCCTGGCAGACCACCGAAATGGTCTGCTTGGGGAAAAAGAGGTGATAGATGTTTGATAAACAGGAACCCCTCTTCTATATAAACCTTTCGCCAATTTTAGTATTTGAAAGTAGTAATACTCTAAAATAGTGAGCGACATAAATAAATGATAAACTGTTGCTCACTATATAGTAAACGACACCAAAAGAGTATATGTCGTTTACTAAAAACAAAAAAGTTTTTAATAACAACCGTTTCATCTACCCTCTATGAATCTAATCACTAAAATCCTGTTTATAATTCTTGTGAACGTATTGGTTCTTGGTTGTACCCCCTCTCCAGTCGATGAACAGCCATCTATTGCCGTGGAAAATACAACGGTTGAAGCAGAAGTTCAAGTTCCACCCGTTGTTGAAGATGTTGTCTCTCCGCCAGCGGATGAACCCGAAGTTGAAATCATACCCTCTGAACCTAAAACAAGAACATATACCATTAATCTTATTGACGGCGGTTTTGATATAAAAGAAGTAACGATTAAAGCTGGCGATGCCGTTGAATGGAAAAACAAACGTTTACAAGGCAGCCGTTATCCACAAGGATTAATTATTGGAACCCTGCGCTGTGCGAACGTCAAAAGCCATATCTTTCAACCTGGAGACTCTTTCCTATGGACGTTTACCCAACCTATGACTTGTACCATCGTTGACGGCATCTTTACCACTGTTTCCATGAAAGTTATTGTTGAATCATGACTTTCTTGTCCCACTTTAGACCACAACTTTTAAGTTCAGTCTTCCCTTCTTCCTTTCACTATGTATTCCTCGTCTCACTCCCCAAGTTCAAGAATGTATACTCCTTCCCGCTTAGAATATATCGCTCATGCTGCTATTGCTGAACCTTCTAGTCCATCATACCACATCCTTTCACCACGTTCTCTGAATACCTATTCTTCCTGTTTTAGTCTTTCTCCAACTTCTTTTACATATAATCATCCTGTAGAAAGAGTGATTCCTTATTCAACCACTTCTCAAATCTATCACACTGCTTCATTCCATCGCGAATACCACTTTGAACCAGACTTTTTCCTTAAACCAGGAAGAGAAACACCTTTTGTTGGCAAAGCCGAAGAAATTAAAGAGTTTGTTGAACAGGCCTTTGAAGCTATTTTTCACCAATCATTTCCTAATGACATTCGTCTTTCTGTATGTACTCCTGAAGAATTCCGCACTCTTGCTCCCCATCCCTCAACAATCGGTTTGTCTATTAATCGCTCCACACAAGGGCTTATCTCCGATATTTTTATTCTGAACGGATCATTAGGACGAGTCTTACTAACCATTGGACATGAATTAGGCCACGTTCTTACGCCAACTTTAGATAACCCTCATGATGAAGAAGCGAAAGCGTATGCTTTCTCGTACGTGTGGATGAAAATAATTCAAGAACTCAACATTGCAGGTCTGCAAAATGTCATTGTTAATGAAAATCCTGCACCGAATGGCCTTCATGATAAAGCCTTTGCGTTTATTCAGCACCTTTGGCAGCAAGGCAAAACACACTGGGAAATTTATTGTAATCTCTTAAGCAGAGAAGAATCACTTGCAGTAGCAGTATAAATATAAAGTTGTGATCTATTTCAACAATCCTATGTTTCAGTCTCTTCTTCCCCTTTTTGGTTCCACAATGAAAGTACAAGAGATTCTCTTGCTTCTTCATGATGCCAAAATGGTTGTCAGGCAGGGATTTTACGAGCACGAACTACCTAAAATTCAAAAATTCTGTCAGCAACAGAATCTATTCATTGAAGTTTCCCGTTTTAAAGTTCTGCTTGCTGATGAAACAGAGTTTACCAACAAAGGCCTTCGCCTTTCAGTCGCTGATCCTCGTTCAGGAATGTTTTTTGTTTACATTTCTAAAGATGAAGAGAAAGTACTTCTTGCCCACTACTATGAACTCATTGAAAACCATCAAGACTTAGGATTATTATTAGGCTATCCCGCTTGCTGTGTTCAATTCTTTGTACAAAATTTTACAAGTAGAAAAACGAATTTAGAATTGGTTCCCACCAATCCCTACACTAATCTCTCTCAACGTGAGAATGATTATTGCTTGGTATCACACTTTCCTTGCCGTTCTGATTGTGAAATGAGCATTCAACTAGGAGAAAAATATTTTAGTACGATCAAGAAAATTGATCCTCAGAAAGCACAAGAAATCTTATCTTCTCTCTCTTTTTCTGTATCGTAGACGCATGTTCATTTCAGTATCTGTCACGTGAACAATCATCAAACCAGGATGCCAAAGATTAACATCTGTACTATAAGCAGTGACACTTCTTTTTAATTTGGTGCTGCATTCTGGACTTATAGGACTATTATCTCGGTACTTTTCTCCAATGTTCCTCACCAAATTAAAAATATCACAATCATCACTTAGAATAGCAATAGAACCTTCTTCCTCTACTGCTGCTTGGATAGCATTCGCAACAAGTGTGATATCGCGCTGGTAGGTCACATTATCTTTTGGTATACCATTACCAACTTTCATAAATCGCCCATCTTTTGGTTTGTGTAGATCCGTTCGTAACAAAGCTCTCACTAATGGTTCAGCACTCTGTCGGTTAGCTGTTCTTAATTGAAGTAAATTATATAAATCTCGATGCAATCCACATATTTTTAAGAGTTCTTGAACCGTCCCATAATAGCGTTTATCATGATGCCTTTGTTTCAAACGGTCAAATGTTCGTCCTAAAAAGTCTCTAGATTCATCATATTCATATAAAATCTCATCAACCGTAACAATCTGAGAATAGCGCTCACAAACATCAACTAAATGAAGCATTCGAGCAAGATGGCGGTCAATGTCACTCTGACGGATGTCGTAAAAAGATTTAGCTTTCTTTACCTGGTCACCCAAATTAAGATACACTCCTTCTCGCCCTTTATTTCTATCCTGAAAGAAAATATTATTATCTACGAAGACTAATTTTGATTTCTTAGCAAGCTCCTCTAAAGGAACAGAAGTTGGTTTCTGTGGGGACATAAGTACCATTTACTGGTGGTAATATTAAAATGTTCTCATTCAAAAATCTCACTCCTCTTCCCCATCTATGTCATTATCATCGGAATCATCATCCTGCCACTGCTCTGTACAATCATAACAGCGTCCTTTCGTGGTGAGATAGCTTTGACAGCAAGGTTTGATTATTTTCTTTGGATCTAAACCCTCTAAATTATCCATAATAATGTCAAAGAAAACATCATTTTTATAGCTTTGCCGAAAGGTATATAAAGAGAAAAAGAGAGGTAGTAATATTCATTTTCTCAGTTGGTTTTCCATGGTTTCACTCAATATCAAAAAAATCCCTTTTCTAGAGCATGCTCTCAAAGAAAAAGACTATGCTTCACCGACCGTTTTTAAACTCGCCGTGTTAGCCAAACAAATTGCCTCTGTCGAAACAGTCAATGAGCTTATCGCCAGAAGCACGTACGCTGATAAAATTGAGATTATGGAGCATCAGACCAGAACTGCTCTTCATGTCCTTAACAATTTTTCCCATCGCGCACTTCTTGCTGATGAAGTCGGACTGGGAAAAACAATCGAAGCAGGCATCATCATCAAAGAATACATTGCCCGAAAATTAGCGGATAAAATTCTCATTCTCACGCCAGCCACTTTAAAATTTCAATGGCAGGAAGAATTACGCTCAAAATTTAATGAACACTTTGTCATTGCTGATGATCCTTCAACCTACAAAGAAACAAATCGTATTATTGCATCCATTGACACTGCCAAGACAGAACGTCACAAAAAAGTTCTCACCAGCATAAAATGGGATTTAATTGTTGTTGATGAAGCTCACAAGCTCAAGAACAGCACTACATTAAATTATAAACTTGTCAAAGACATTGAAAAAGAACGTTGTCTGATGCTTACCGCTACACCGCTTCAGAATAACATCTTTGAACTCTGGGCGCTTCTCGACTTGCTTCACCCTGGTTTTTTAGAAACGAAAGCGAAATTCACCAGTCAATATGTTCAAGATAAAGACGGTTTGAAAGTTAAGAATTCTATCGAACTTCAAGAAAAGCTTTCTAAAATTATGATTCGCAATCTTCGGCGTGATACGGGGATTAAATTTGCCGAGCGTCACGTTAAAACCCATCTTTTGGATTATTCAAAAGAAGAAATGGATTTCTACACTGAAGCCATTGCCTTTGTCCGCAAACAGTATGAGGAAATCAAAAAAATTGAAAAAGATATCTCAACAGAAGAAACAGAAGAACTCGAATCACTCAGTGAAGAAGAACTTCACGTCATGGCATCTCGCTATCGTCAAAAAGGACTTCTTACTTTCGCTTTGATCATGCTGACTCGTCAGATAACGAGCTCACTTCAAGCCGGAATCCATGCCTTGCAACGCTACAAGGAAACATTGGATGATCCTAAAAAAGTCACATCTCTGGAAGCCCTCCTCCTGCGTGCTCAGCGTATTTCTCGTGACCGTAAATTAGATTATCTTACGAAACTTCTCAAAAATGAAAAAGAAAAAGTCATCATCTTTACCACGTTCATCCAATCACAAAAGATAATCGATCTAGAATTAAAAATGAATGGCTTTAAAACAGTCATTTTCAACGGTGTGATGACCCCGGAAGAAAAAGAAGCAGCCATTCAACAGTTCAAGAGTGATGCTCAAGTTCTTATCTGCACCGATGCTGGTTCAGAAGGTCGAAACCTTCAGTTTGCCCATATTCTGATCAACTTTGATCTTCCTTGGAATCCCATGCGTCTAGAACAGCGCATCGGCCGTGTTCATCGTATCGGCCAGAAACAGGATGTTGAAATTCATAACATTGCCATCAAAGACACTATTGAGGCCTATATCCTTAATCGTTTGTATGAAAAAATTAATTTGTTTACCGTGTCTATTGGAGAGATGGACATGATTCTCAGCGAACTTACCACGAAAGGCAGTATTGAAAAATCAATCTTTGAATCATATCTCAAAAATGATGATATTATTGCCCAAGATTTATCTCAAGCAAAAGAAAAAGTCGAAGAAATAAAGAAATTTGATGAAACCATTTTTAGTGGAATGATCCATGAACCCAGAACGTAGCGAATTATATGTACAACTATACTTTGAAGAGCATAAGCTCGAGTACAAAGTAAAGAATAAAATATATTCTATCAAACTTGACAAAACCCACCAGAAATGGTATAATCGCTCTAATTTAGTTTGCACTTTTGATCCAATTATTGCTGCCAAAGAAAAAATTGAACATCTTCAGCCCGGTAATTTTATTTTTGACAGTATGGTCGCACGGTATGCCGACATAACTGCTATCGGTTCATTTAGCATTCCCGTAAACAAAAGAGACCTGCTTGATGTCAATGAAAAACTGTCCGAACTTCATAAAACCTGTCGTTATACTATTGAAGAGATCAAAGCAAAAGGACATTTTGTCCTTCCGGAAGTGATTATAACAACTGCTAACCATAAATACCGCTGGGTTATACCGCAGCTAATTCTTAACAATAACGTCATCTCTGCTGAATCTTTGATGAAAGCAACCTTCCTCAAAAGCCAAACTCCTATTAATTTTGATGAGAAGATTACTCCTCTGTTCACTACATTTCTTCAGAAAGAATTACAGAAAGATCTTACTCTTGCTGAAAAAGAACATGAACAAGACATGAACGACCTAGTTGAAATTCAGCGTGGTCATGCTGAAAATCAATACGCTGAATTGAAACAGCAGGAAGAAAAGATCAATACGAAGATCAGAGAAATTCAAGACAAATCAATGAACGCCTCTTCATTCAGCCTTCGCGACAAATATAACTATGAAATCAAACTCCTCAAAAAGAAAGGAGAAGAACTCATTGAAAAAAATAAAGAAAAACGGCAGGAGATCAAAGAACTTTTTGATCATCAGATGAAAGAATTACAATCACGGGAGTTGCAAAGTGATGTCAAGATTCACGCTCTTGCACTTATTGAAATGCAGGTATTTACTGTTTCTTTCACCGATGGAGACGTTTATTGGTATCTTCCTTCACTTCAGCAGTTTATTTTGCAGAACTAGGGTTTATCTTCTATACGGATGTTATCAAAAATGTAAATTAGTTTCGGTATCAGATTTAAAGAAGAGATTTAATAGGATATCCACTAAAATTCAAAATTATGATGTAAGCAGAATGTAGCTGTTCAACCCATTACAAAAATATCTGGAATAACCCAAAGAACACCAAAAAATATAAACAACCAATCATTCTGATAATATTAATGACTTTTTCCGAGAGAATAAAACTTGAGGCTAATAAAAGATCACATTTTCGTTGTTGTATTTGCTATAAAGTATTTGTTGAAGTACACCATATAATCCCAGAAAGTGAGAATGGACCTGACACGTTAGATAATGCAGCTCCGCTTACAGCTGATTGCCACTATCTCTATGGAGGGAATCCAGAATTAAGAAAAAAAATAAGGCAAATGAGAGATTATTGGTGGGAAATTGTTGCTAAAGCAAAAGAAGAAACAAAGAAATATCAAAACTTTGATGAACTAATTTTCGAGGAAAATACAAACTATAAAGAAATGTTAATTGATAAACCCATTGCCATTTATCACAATATTTATGAACCTGAAAGTTTTGAAGAATCTGCTAAGATTTTATTTAATTTGGTAAAAAAAACACAAATAGAATTTCCTAATAAGAGAAGAGTTTTATTTTTGGATATTGAAAGACATAAAGATATTGGAGAAAAATATGATATTGATATATATGAATTACAAATATATTTCATTTTAAGATTCTTATCCAATTTTTTGTCTGAAGTTCATACCCCTTTAGTAGCTTTCAAAACTAAGAAGCAGAGTAATAATATTCCTGATGATTTGAAAATTTTTGCTTCAAAGAAAGAGGCAGTTAATTTTAAATGTAAACAAAGTGATACAATAGATATAATAAGTTTTGATAGTAAAAAAATTTAGATTCTTAAAAATCCTTTAAAGATATCAAATTTAATGGTTGTAGCCCGAAGTGAGCCTTCTGGCGTTATACTTGAATAAAAACGCCGCGACCCAGATTTGAACTGGGATACCCTTACGGGAACAAGCTCTCCTCACTTGCATTCGGGACCTGCCCAAAGCAAGTTTCCAGGCTTGCGCAGTACCGGGTTGTGCCATCGCGGCATTTGCTGGAAAACCTAAAACTGCTTATATAAATATTTCGGCACAGTTTCTGAGTATTCTCCTTTAGGCAAAGAAAATAATAAAAAGTGGCAACACCGGGACTTTCAAGCCAAAACGCTTCGAGGCTGCTCGTGGTGTTGTAAACACCACTTGACAACGTTCGCCCAGCGTACTTGGACTTTTGAACCCGGAAACCTCCACGTAACCCAGTCATGAGAGTTAGTCATTGGCTAAAAGCCTCATTGCTCAACGTATATGAGCGTGGCGCTATAACCAGGTTAAGCTATGTTGCCGACTTACTCTCAAACACAATAATCGTTATAAAAAGCTATCGTTAATTTACTCGTATCCTATCAATCGAATCAACGGTAATCCACGCTGCCATCAACCCATAGCCTTTCTTATTAATTTTAAAAGGCTCTATCGCCTTTACATCTACTAGAAATACAAGCGTAACATAATTGGTCCTCTTGTACGCCTCAAGAGTATAATTTTGGAGGCATATTTGTTTGCCATAATCATCTAAAATTTTCTGTATTGTAGCAGGATACAAATCCGCGAAAAAAAGAGCTTTCTCAACTCTAGCTTTTGCCGTAACTGGTTCTCCTGATTCTTTGAAGTAAATAGTATCGCCGGCTTTAATTGTTCCATATGGACCTTTCTTATGTTTATACCAACGAGATTCGATTGTTTTTTCTCCAGAAAGAATTTTTGCTAACCAATCGCCTTTTTTCGACAGAATTGCCAGATGATCCAACGTTACGCCTCACTTCTTTTGAAATCGTTTTGCAATATTCTCCACACTTTCATTTCCAGGATTAGTAATGATTGAATGCATACTTCCACCATTATCATTCAAATAGCGTGGAAAGATATGGATATGCAGATGCGGAACAACTTGTCCACCCGCAGTATTGTGGTTCCAGCCGACGTTGAATCCATCTGGATTCAGAACATATTGAATACGCTGCATTGTTTTTGTAACACTCAACATTAACTTTTGTACGTCATCCTGAGAGAGATCAAAAACCGTTTCGCCGTGTTTTTTAGGAATAACGACAGTATGACCACCTGCATGGGGTTTAATATCTAAAAAGGCCAAAGCAGAGTCATCTTCATAGACTTTATGAGCAGGTATTTCACCGGTACCAATCTTACAAAAAATACACGTTACCACACTAAAGATCATTGGTCACAACTTTTATAAAGATTGTTATTGTAGTAACTACAGTATGGCCAAAGAGGAGAGTGATATTTTCCAGTTTAAACGTCCCGGTATTGCCGTTGATGTTGTTCTCTTCACCATTAAAAACGATGATCTTAAAGTTGGTCTTATTCAACGCCAGGATGAGCCTTATTTCGGTAAATTTGCTCTTCCCGGACGATTTGTTCGCTACGAGGAAACTATCGAGGACACTGCTCGAACTGCTTTAAAACAGAAAGGGGGTATCAATTCCAGTGGAGTTTTTCTCGAACAATTATACACCTTTGGAAGCAATCTTGAACGTGATACTCGTATTCGTACAATCTCTATTGTCTATTACGGTTTAGTTGAATCATCTAAAATAGATTTTCAGCAAGGAAATTTATTCACTTGGTACTCCGTCTATGATTTACCAAAACTTGCTTTTGATCATAAAGAAATAATTGACTATGCCGTAAACCGGCTTCGTGGAAAAATTTGGGAAACAGATTTTGCTTTCCAACTTATGCCGGATGAATTTACACTCACCGAATTACAGAAAGCATATGAGATTATTCTTGGTAAAAAACTTGACAAACGTAATTTTCGCAAAAAAATTGCAGAATTACAAATTCTTAAAGATTTGAAGAAGAAAAAGCAAGAAGGACCTCATCGTCCTGCGGCGTTGTATTCATTTCTGAGAAAAGGATAACTACATTTTTTCTGAGTCAGTGGTATAGTACACTTACTTAGTGTAATTTTAATACTATTTCACAACATTTAAATATAAGTGTCAATAATACACTTTAAACATGCGAAAAATAATCAATTTGATAAATTATCAAACCAGAATACACTCACGGGTTATTTTTATCAAAATGTTAGTGTAATCAAAACAATATTAAAATGTGAAAAACATGTATGCCGCCGTACTAAGAACAGAAGTAGAACAATACACTCCTAAGTTAGACAGTTGGCAAGAAGCTCGAGTCCTCATCACAAATGTGGAAACAAGAGAGCTTCTTTCTCAACAAGCAGGAAGAGTAATTCTTCCCACCCTCAGAGAGTGCAAACCAACAGCGGAAGATGTAGCCCTCTTAATGTATGGACAGCATGGATTATCTTTACCAGCAGCACGGTATCAACCAATAGCAACAGAAATAGATGAACGAACTGGACACCTTGTTCAATACTTCTCAGCACGCATTGGAAGTTATTTTGCTTCAAAAATGAAAGATGCTTCTTGGATAGATGTTGATGTAGCAAAAACAAGACAGTTGCCAATAAAGGCTGAAGATGCAGAAAGCTTAGACAGCTTACCATTCATGGAGTTAAGACTCCAATGAGAAATCCTAACCCGCTTGAATTTACTACAGATTTAGCAGTTGCTGTAGGAGATTATTATGAATATTCCATGGCTCATGCTAATCAACAAGAAAAAATTGCAGGTAGACAAGCGATTTTTGATCTCGTTGTACGAAGAATGCCGGCAAATAAAGTTGTTGGTGAATTCGAACGAGAAGGCGTAAAATACGATGAACGAGTCAAGCGTGATTTTCTAATTAATGCTGGGCTAGAGCAAATAGCGGCATATTTTCTGGAAGCAAGAGGGAATACAGAATTAAAAACATATTTACAAGAAGCTCAGGGCATTACTGATCCTGAATTTTTAGATTGGGTAGAACAACTCCGTTTTACAGGAGATGTCTATGGAATGCCGGAAGGCACAATCTTCTTTGCACAGGAACATCAATTGAGAGTTCATGAACGTTTTGAAGAAGCGCAGGTTTTTGAAAGTGTGATTCTCAACACAATCAATCCCCAAACTAATGTTGCATCTACTGCCAATGATATTGCTGAAGTTACAAACAAAATTATATTGGAAGGAGGAAGCAGACGGGCCGGCAGTCCACAGAGTGCTTTATTTAATTCGCGCGCCGCGAGAATTGGTGGTTTCACAGCTTCATCCAATGTTGCTTTTGGCATGGAATATCAGGAAAAAGTAGGAGGAACACATGGGCATTCGTATGTCATGCTGCATCCTGATGAATATTCAGCATTTAAGGCGCAAACCAACACGTTGAGAGACAAAGTGTGTTTCCTATTAGATACCTATAACCTACAAAAAGCGTTTGAGACTGCATTGAGCATTGTCGAAGAAGAGAATTTGGAGCATTGTGCATTCCGTATTGATAGTGGCAATCTTCTCCAGCAAGCACACTGGATTCACCAGCAAATGAAAGACAGAGGATATGGACGAGAAAGATATACATTGATAGCCTCAGATGACCTCACGGCTGGAAAAATTGCGAGATTAGAAAGAGAAGAAGCAGACATTGACAAATATTTATTAGGAACTTTTGTTGTCAACCCACCAAAACCAGTGGAAGGAGTGTACAAACTTGCTGCCTTTTACGATGACAAAGAAGAATTAATTCTCAGGGGAAAACTGTCCGAAAGCAGAGAAAAATCAACTCTACCTGGAATAAAACAAGTATACAGAATAACAGGCACAGATGGATTTTACAAACGAGACGTCATTGCATTTGAAGGAGAGGATATCAGCAAATACCTGAATGAAGGAGACACTGCAGAAGGATTACTTGTTCCTATCATCATCAAAGGAGAACAAGTCTATGATTTTCCGACCATCGCTGAAATTTCTGAACGAAGAAAAGAGCAATTAGCAAAATTGAGAGATGCAACGCAGTACAAAGTTATTGTTTCAGAAGGAGTACAGCAAGCACAAGATATGATTCGGGAGGATTATGGATTTGCCACTCGTACCATTTTTTCATGAAAAATTTAGTGTAAAAAATACAATTTAGGAGGATGAATACCATGAAGACAAGATTTTGGAATGTAGATACACAGCACGACTTTATGCGAAGAGAGGGTGCATTATATGTTGCCGGGGCAGAGGCAATTGAACCTAATCTAACATCTCTAACCCAACTTGCAGATCAAGAAGGAATTGTTGTTGTGAATACTGCCGATTATCATACCTGTGATTCCACAGAATTATCAGATACGCCGGATTTCAGGAACACTTTTCCACCACATTGCTTGCAGGGAACACCGGGTGTTGAATTTGTTCCCGCAACAAAACCACAAGCTGCGCTATATACGTATTGTATTGATTGGAAAGCGAAAGATGTCGATAGCAGCAGATTACGCGAAGCACGTAACATCGTCCTGTATAAAGATGCTTTTGATGTATTTGCGGGAAATAGACATACTGATCGTGTTGTGAGTGAATTGGGTGATTGTCAGTATGTAGTTTATGGAGTGGCAACAAACGTTTGTGTTGACTTTGCCGTACGAGGACTTCTGGAAAGAGGATACGATGTTGTAGTACCAATTGATGCCATAAAAGGATTACCAAATCTTCCGGAAGAAGACGTATTGAAGAGATGGGAAGCAGAAGGAGCAATTCTAACCAGAACTTCAGACATTAAAAAATATATACGGAGGGAATAAAGATGAAACTAGTAGGATATTTCAAAGCAGCACCAACCGAATACGCCCGATTTGTCGTTAATGGAAAAAGTGTTGACGCTGGATTAGGAATTGCTGGGTTTTATTTACCCCATCGAACAAGTATTGAATTGACCGGGACAGCAATTGTTGAGCAGCCATTTTCTTTTACGGAGTCCAGTGAAGATAAACAAGAAGTTTCTTTACAAGGAGGTTTCTTGTATAAAATAACTGACCCAGAGAAAATTCTCGCCGCCTATAATTTCGCCATCAATCCGGTAACAAGACAGTACTTGAAAGATGACAATCAAAAATTACCAGAACATGTGGTGCAGAGAATACGAGGAACTTCACGGAGAATTACACAAAGCACAAAGTTAGAACCATTATTGGTAATGGCAGATCGATTATCCGCAGAAGTGTCTGCAGAGGTGCAAAATTCGACAGCGATTAAAGGGTTGGGATTAGAAGTGACAATGCTGTATTTCTCTGCAATTGTTCCGCCGCCGCAAATTGCTAAAGCATTAGGAGCAGAATATCGAGAAGGATTGTTAGAAAAAGCAGCAGATGCAGAGTACAAACGAAGAGCTCGAGCAGTTGAACAAGAAAGAACAATCAAAGAGAATGAACTTGCAAACAGTATTGCTCTTGAAGAACAGCGAGCACAATTGGTTGAACTCCAAGGAAGAAACAACATGGATGAAGCAAAGATCAGAGCTGATGCAAGACGCTTAGAACTTGCCGTGTACGATGGCATGTCAGCAGAAGTATTACGTGCCCATGCGTTGTATGAACTCGGTAGAAATGCCGCGCGGATTGAGACTCTAACTATCACTCCGGAAATCTTGGCAGGATTGCGCTAGGGAGCATAACGAAAAATGACTTTAGAAAAAATTGTTTTGGTTACAAAAAGAACAGCGCTTGAGGGGTTGATTGCCAGACACGGCACAACTTCTCAGGTTAAGTTTTTCTTGGAATCGCGAGGACAACATTTTGACTTTTACCAGCAAGCGCATCAAGCGTATACTGCAGGAATAAATCAAGTCAAGTCTGCTGTCCCTAGTGGAATGAGATTTCAGGAAGTGAATAAAGAACACCTTGCCACTTTTCAAGTAGGGGATAAAGATGTAATTGTTGTTGTAGGAGATCCGGGATTATTTGTCAATACGGCCAAATATGTTGGAGAGCAACCAGTAATAATGGTGAATCCAGATCGAGAACGATTTGATGATGTTTTTACTACGTGTTATCCAGATGGCTTTGCCAGAAAGTTACAAGAAACGGTAGCAGGAAAGTATACTTGTGAAAAACTAACTTTAGCGCAGGCAGTGTTGGAAAATGGAGAGGAGCTGTACGCTTTAAATGATTTTTTATTGGACGAAGAACACATATCTCAGCACGATATGAAATTGAATTTGCAGGAAAAAGTGAGCGGCAATCTTCTAGTGGAATAATTGTAAGCACAGGATCAGGATCAACAGGTTGGTACACGTCTATTATTACCGGAGCATATGCTCTCGCTGCTGGAAAAAGAGGAGAAATATCATTTGCCCGCGATACAGATTGTCTCAAATTTGCTGTTCGTGAGCCTTTTCCTTCAAAAGCAACTGGAACAGAAATTGTTACGGGCACCGTTTCAGTTGCGAGGCCATTAATGATTACCTCAAATATGCCTGAAGAAGGAGTAATTTTCAGTGATGGGATTGAACAGGATTATGTTGAATTCGCTGCAGGAAGAAAAGTAGTGATAAAACCTGCGGAACGAAAAGTCTACCGAGTGCGAAATGATTAAAAACCATGCTCGAGGCAATAGTCAAAATGAATTTTGTTAATGTCTTATTCGGAATCGCTATTGGCGATGCTTTTGGAGCTGGTATTGAATTTCAAAGCAGAGAATGGATTCGTGAACATATTGATTTTACAGAGTATATCACTGCGCGAAAAGGAAAATATGCTGAAAATTACATAGTAGGAAATTATACCGATGACACGGAGATGACCATCGGAATCATCAAAGCATTACGTTCTCAAAAAGTATTTACTCCTGATTTATTAGTGCAGTTTTGGATTCAAGAATATGAAAGCGACAAGGAAAGAAAAGGATATGGCCGGCAAGGTCATGGTGCAATGAAAAAAGTATACACGGGAGAAAAAACTATTGAAGAAATAAGAAGCTCCCAGCAAGAAAATCAATCTCCGGGAAATGCACCACCAATGCGAGCAATTCCTTTAGGATATGTCCAAGAAGAGTTGATTGATACCTATGCAATTATCAATGCTGATGCAACACATCCCCATCCAAAAGCAAGAGCTGCCAGTATCATAGTCGCTCGGGCAGCGCAGTATCTGCTTCTTCACGATGGAAATCCACAGAAAATAATATCTTATTGTAAACAATTTATCAGAAACATTGACTGTGAAACAGAAAAATTACTTGATGTCATAGATACGTTACCTGCCCCCGAGAAACTCAAAAAAGAAGATTATAAAATTTTATGCGGACCGCAGCCAATCGTCAATATGCCTGGGATTAATGGCCTGCCTTCTGATGCAATGCTCACCGGAGGTTGCGCATTATATATTCTAAAACACGCTCGAAGCACGATGGAAGCGTTGCGTGTCTCAATATATATGGGTGGAGATGTTGATTCCTTAGCCTCAATTTGTACAGGGATTGCTGCGGGGAGATATGGAATAGAAACATTACCTCCGTTTATGATCGAAAAAGTGGAAGGAAAAGAATACCTAGCTATGATTGCACATGAATTTGAGCATTTTTTGAGCTCACAGCTTTAATTTTCCATAAACTTTAAATACTAGTGTGTAAACTACACTTAGTATTAAGTGTAAAAAAGACAATAAAATATGAAAATAGCAATTTCCCAAACAAAACCCATAAGTGGTGACTTAGAAGGTAACGTCGCTCAGCTCATTGAAGATTTACGCCGGGCAAAGGATGATAAAGCCCACGTATTTGTCAGTCCCGAAACAGCTCTTACCGGTTATTGCTGCGGCGGCTCTTTTGAGATTCCTAGTTTTGTACGATATAATAAGCAATTTCTCGAAGAAATTATTGTTCCTGAAGTTCCGGAAGGAATGGTTGCCATTATTGGCTTCGTAGATGTTAAAGGAACGAAAAAAAATGGCCGCCCTGACATCACTAATTCCGCTGCGATAATTCAAGGCGGAAAAGGAATAATTCATATCTATGATAAAATTCTTCTTGCCAATGATGATCATCATGAAGATGTGAAATATTTTACCCCCGGACAAGAAGCTGGAGTCATCGAAGTAAAAATTGATGGGCAAATAAGAAAAATCCAAGTTGCCATTTGTGAAGATTGGTGGACACAAGATCATGACCGAGATCTTATTGCGGAAGGAGTAGCTCAAGGAGCAGAAATTGCCTTCGGACTTAATTATTCTTATTTTTATACTGATAAACAACCAAGAAGATATAGCATATTTGGTGGACACGCTAAAGAGAAAAGAATACCTGTTGTGTCAGTCAACGCTGCTGGTGTTGGAGATATCATCAAAAATATTCTCATCTACGATGGTGGAAGTTTGGCTTTCGATTGTGAAGGAACTCCTGTTGCCGAATTAAAACGTTTTGCTCGAGATTACCAAATTATTGAACTTGATGTTGACAAACCAACAACAAACCCCATTCAACCAAAATTCTATAACTGTTGGGAAGATGAAGTTATTGATGCACTGATCTTTGAACGGACAGAATTATTCAACGTTTTAGGAATTAAAGAAGCTCAGATCCACCTTAGTGGTGGTTTAGATAGCTCCATAGAAGCTGTTTTAACCTATCTCGCTCTAGGACCAGAAAGAATAGCGTTTATCAGTAATCCTTCACAGTGTAATACTGATTCAAGAGGTCTTGTAAATCATCTTGCCGAAATGTTGGCTGTTAATGTCACCTGGGAGCCAATTCAAGGTCCTTATGAAGCGATGGTTGCAAACTTTAGAGAAGTGTATGGACATGATCCTAGTCCACTTCAAAGATCAACGATGCAAGCAGTCGGAAGAAGTGTTTTGGGATTGACAGCAGCTAACGGTCAAACAAGACGTGGTATTTGCCCGACAGGTAATGAAACTGAAAATGTCCAAGGCTGGGCCAATTTTCATGATATTGGCAGTATTGGTGTTGACCAGCAACTAGGAAGTCTATCAAAACTTGAATTATATAAAATTGCTACGCGCTTAAACCAGCGCTTAGAGAAAGAAGTCATCCCCCATTTGCTTTATGATGGAACCATAAAACCAGCAGCAGAATTACCTGATGCTAAAGAAGATCCAATAGATTATTTTATTGAATCAGGTATCTGTTCAGAAATTGCCCGGAGAATGAAAGGGCCAGTAGAATTAATGCATGCATATGACACAAGAGCATTAACACCAGACTATTTTCCTTGTGATGATCAAGGAAGAACCATATATGATCTTTATGGACGAGAACAATTTGAAAGTATTGTCATGACGGTCTTTGAGAGATCCAGACGGAGTGTTTACAAAATTGGACAAAGTGCTCCAATCGTTGTAGTCAAAGATCCTCGAGCAAGAGGATTCAGTGAACGACCTACAATCATCAACCATTTTACCGGAAGATACGATTTTGATAAAATCAGAGCTCGCTATGAGCAAGGTCAAACATCATGACCGAAGCATTAGTCATCGGCCGATTTCAACTCGTAGGAAACAACCATGTTGATCTTTTTGAACAAATCATTGAACATCATTGGCGAAGACAAAAAGTAGACCGCCTTAATGTTGGAATTGGTGTTGCTGATGAGATAAGCGCTCGTAATCCATTCAGTGGCACAGAATGTTGGGAGATGGTAAAACCCATTGTTCAAAACGCCGCCGCACGGATGGAAGTCCCTTTCCAGTATCGTTTGATTGACGATCTCAACAATCCACCACACTATGCAGACCATGTCTTTGAACATTTTGGAATACCTGAAAATCCTATTACTTTATTTTCCTCTAATCCTTACACTACAGATTGTTTTCGGGGGAAAGATAATTGCACAATCATACCGATTGAAGAACACCTTGAACTTCATGCCACACAGCTTCGCGCATTATATGCTCGTGGTATTGATATTAGTGCTCTTGTTCCACCCCACATTCCATCTTACCTACAACACCATGAACGCCAACGGAGGATACAGAAATTGACATTTGACAATCCAATTCCCACAGTAGACATTGTAATTGAATACCAAGATAAACTCGTCATTATCAAACGGAAAGAAAAACCGCTGGGGTACGCCCTTGTTGGAGGACATATTGATCCGGGAGAAAGTGCTGAACAAGCCGCAGTCCGCGAAGCAGAAGAAGAAACGGGATTGCAAGTTCAATTAACTCGCCTGGTTGGGGTTTATTCAAAACCTGGTCGTGATCCTCGGCCGGGACATCGTATTTCTATTGCTTACGCAGGAATCGGCAATGGAGAGATTAAACCTGGTAGCGATGCTGAAAAAGTTATCCTCTGTGACTCTAATGAAGTCCCTGCTCTTCTTTTTGATCACAATCAAATTCTAAATGACTACAGAACAAAGAAAGGACAGAATCTTTAAATAGAAAAGAACCATTCATTGTACTTATGATAACTGTTCGCCTTCAGATTAAAGAAATAACTAAAGATGCCGGTATCGATAACATCTCTGCAGATTTCATTGATGTATTGGATGAAAAAGTAAAAGAACTTGTTCTCAAAGCCGTCCAGCGTGCAAAAGAAAACGGCCGGCGAACTGTAATGTCAAAAGATCTCTAATTGTGTATTCATAATCTCTATTTTACGGAATAAATTAGTATCCTACTCTGGTACTGTAACCAAATATAAATCAGAATTCTGAGACTTTCCCCTATCTGATTCATAGATGACATAACGCCCATTTCTTGAAAATTGTGCATTTGGTTGGATATGAACTTCTAAAGAACTATTATAGGTGCTCTCATGACTCACTAAATTATATGAGATGTTCGAACCAAAGATCATTATCACGATCTTTCCAAAATATCTCTCCGATACAGAAACAGGATCTCCTGTCATTAGAAATGTAATTCCATCCGGCGCCCATACTCCATGCCCTCGTAGCTCAGAGAAAGACTGTAATATATCTCCATTTAAATTAATAATATAACCTTCACTAGCGCAAAGGATTTTATCTCCTTGAAAATTTATATCATAATGTGAACACTCAAGCGGTAATCTTGATAACGCCCCATTTAAATCTAAGATATATGGTTTATTGTAATCTCCTGTAAAATCTCTGTTCTTTCCTCTAGTTAGAAATAATATTTTGTTGTTATCTATAAATGTAGGATGGTCAATATAAAATACGGATTTATTATCCGTAGAGAAGAGTCTTTTATAATCTGAACCATTCACATTTACTACTGCAAGTCCTTTATGTCCATCAGCACTTTCTTCAACAAAAATAATTTTATCTCCACTCGGATTTACGTGGAGAAAAGTTATCCATGAATCATCAGGGATTCTAATTCTTCTTTCTTTGACATCTTTAATAGGAGTGACGATAATCTCTCCTTTCGTTCCGATATATACCTCTTTCCCATCAATTGACCAGGTGGGGATATGTCCAAAAGAAGAACTTTCTCTTAATTGAATTATCTCTCCAGAACGTAGATTTAATAGGTATATTTTTTCTTTACCGTTATCTCGATCTGATTTAAATAAAAACAATGAATCTTGTGGATTAAAATAATTTGGTTCTTGGTAAAAAATTTTATCATTACCTGGATCAGCTGTTAATCTAAATACATCCGTTCCGACATCTGACTTTTCATAAAAATTCTTTTCAGAATGAGTCACAATTTTTTCATTGAGAAGAGTCTTGGGATTATATTCAGTAACAAATAATACTATCAAAAAAATAATACAGAGATTTATAAAAATATAACTCAAATTCATATACTTCATATATTAGAAGAAATACTTTCTCCCATTATTAATTTTCCTGTCTATTGAATTTCATTTTTTATTGAGAAAAAAATGTTGAAGCAAAGCAGAAAAGAACCAAAATCACAAGACTAATCTACCCTTTCGTATACTTCACTTTCATTTTCGGCGGCGGAGGTAATGGCAATTCTTTCTCGATCTCTAAATCCTCAGCAGACAACGGTTCAGGAAACTGAGGAACAGCAACTGACTGAAGAAGAACATTATGCTTGACAACATCCTGACTCTGTGATAACTCTTGAATCGGTTTCTGAGCAAACTGCCGTTGTTCATACTCTTCCAAACGCAGTTCAACCGCTTGGACTTGTTCTTCAAGCAGACGTACTTTTTCGGGATTGACTTTCTCCCGCTCTTGAGTAATAAGTAACTCTTGCTTCAGCGCTTCCAGCCGGTGACGTAACGAAACAACTCGTTCAGGACTCGCAGCAGAAGTACGCGGCGGCAGAGTATTTTTCGCAACCTGCAACTCCTCCATTACTTTCTGTCGTAATTCAATATCATCAGCTGTTTCCTGGTGCGCAAGATATTCCCCTAAGAGATGCGATAATCTTTCTATTTTTTGCTGTACATTTGGATCTTGAACAGCACTCAACTGTTTCTTAAGCACAGAAATCTGCCGTTTTAATGCTGCCACCCGGCTTGTTTCGTGTTTTTTCTGCTCCGCTAATTTCTTTTCAACAGCAAAAACACCATGCAAACGATCTTCAAGATGTTGTATCTCCCGTCGTAATGTCAATACTGGAACTTTTTTCTGCGTTGAAAGATACTTTATCTCATTAATCTTTTTAGTGATTTCGACACGCGAGATTAATTGTCGTTCTCGTTGTGCTGTCGTCGCCACCAACCGCAGAAAATGCTGAGCAGCCCAGAATCCCATTATCAAATCCTCACTTAAAGAGACCGCCTAAAGATCTCTTCCGATCACTGCCGAAAGCAGGAGGAGGTGGAGGTAAATCATTATCCATTCCGACAGAAGGAGTAGACATTGACTCCATCGACATTGGTGGGGGAGCCATCCTATCGGGAGCAAATAACGGTGGCGCATTCATCGTATGTCTAATCGGTATCACAGACATTGGCGGAGGCATAACCATTCTAGAAGAACCACGCTCAATAAACGCATCAATTTTTTCTGATACTGCAACCATTCCTCGCGCAATAGTTTCGTTTTGACTGACAACCGCATCAAGCTTTTCTTTTAACACTGAAAACTGCCGTGATAAATCCCCCTCTTGCTTCATTTCATCAAGCGCTTTCTGAAAAATAGTATTCAACTCATGAAGAGAATCTTTAAGACTTTCAATCTCCAACACCAACTCATTCATCTTTGTATCGGGCTGCGTAAGCTTTTTCTTAAGAACTTCCACATCATACTTTAAATCCGCCAGCAACTTGTGGGGAAGAAGCTCATAGTCATCTTCTTTAGGCATACTGCATCACCATCACTTTTTTAATAAATTAGAAGAGAACCAAAGCAACTTCGTTTATAAACTTTTTGGCACTTGTTCTTATTCCTGAAAACAAAAATTTAATATAACGTAACAGTGTCAATAATCTATGGTGATGGAAATTTTTCTAATCAGTGTTACCCTCATAACTCTTTTCATTGCCTCTTACACTGATCTCAAAACTAGAGAAGTACCTGATTGGCTGAATTACGCTTTTTTGTTCACTGCATTTGGCATTAGAATTATTTTTGCCTTCCAAAACGGATTAAACATTTTTCTCAGTGGTTTTTTCGGTTTCTTAGCTGGTTTCCTTCTCGCCTGCTTATTTTATTACGCCGGACAATGGGGTGGCGGTGACAGTAAACTCCTTATGGGTATGGGTGCAAGTATTGGCATTCTTTTTCCTTTTTCCTACTCCTCTTTAACATTAGGATGGTTCTTTCTCCTTCTTCTCATCACAGGAGCAGTCTACGGCCTGGGATGGATGATTATTATTGCCATTCGCAGTCGTGCACGTTTTCTAGTGGCATTTAAACAATATTTCAGCGAACATCAACTGCTTCATCACTTCTTAATTTGCCTCTCTCTTCTCATCGCCACAGCAAGTATTGCCTATCCCTTCCTCTGGCCGCTAGCATTCTTTCTTCCGCTCATATTTTACCTCTTTTTATTCATGAATAGCATTGAACAGATTAATTTCATCAAAACCATCCCCATTTCCAAACTAACCGAAGGAGATTGGCTTACTAAGCCTGTTGAAATTAATGGAAAAGCAATCATTTCCTCAAAAACGATTGAAAAGAGAGATCTCCAACTTCTTCAGCAACTATCTCATCAGAAAAAAATAACCACTGTCATCATTAAAGAAGGCATTCCTTTTATTCCTTGTTTTTTAATTTCGTATATCTTTCTTCTTCTCAGCAATTATTATCTGCCTGCTCTAAAATATATATTCTAACGAAACACATTTTTTAGTCGTAACCCATTCATATTTTTATTTTGCTAGTTTCACTATTGTTCAATACAAGTAACATTCAGTGTATCTTCCTTGCTCCTACAAATACTAGTACTATAATATATCCTAAACTGCTTTGCCTGGGCTCGCCACGCTTGTTCACACGTTACGTTTGACCAGAATACACCACAACCTAAATTAAATTCCGGTGGTATTTCACAATCTCCACTATCATCAAGACTACTTAACTCGGCAAAAGTCGGAACTCGCCAACGTCTTCCGGCAGTTCCAAGAGTTTCACAGTAAGTCGTACTCGCATCAAAAGTCATTACTGTTGGTGAGTTTGTCTGTAACCAATGGCGGTTATAATTACGATCATAAACAGTTCGTCCATTATCCCTCACCTCAAAACGCGACAGCGGTGGTGATGGTTCCGGTGACTCTCTGGGATCAGGTGTCGGTGCGGGGTTATCAGTTGTTGCTACACACTCACCATTTCGGCAACGAGTAGAATGAGGACAGGCTTGACTGGGTGTATTTCGTCGTCGACCACAGTCATCCACTATAATAAGAGAGTTTCCATCACACCCTTGACGTGCCAGACCACATTGTTCATCTCGCAGTTGTGATTGATAACATTCACCACTCATTGAACAACCTTCATCACATAACCTGACCATTTGATCCAATTGCGGTTCATGACAAGAATTAAACCAAAAATCACCAGAAACAGTTCCATTAAAAGTACAACGAATATACACATTTGGAGTACACATCCTTACTTCTTCATCAATTTCACCATCACAATTATCATCGAAATGATTGTTCTCTATTTCTTCACCTGGAGTAAAACCTTCAAAATATTGCGGAGCCGTAAAATTGACTGGTGCGTAAATATGATACGCCAGTGATGACTCAGAGGTAAAAATACCCATTTCTTCAAGTGTTGACACGTTTTCTAATGCACGCAGAATAAGCTTGAAAGCAGGTCCTCCTTTAATCAAGCTGAGAATCATCATACTATATTCCCTATCCTGCTGAAGTTGTTCTCTTGTTTTACATCCTTCGTAGACATACCCTCCCTGCTGCGCCCAACTAAGATAGTTAATAAGAGGATCAGATTGTTGATCATTATTAACGATGTAGTCAATCATCGTTAAATCACGATACTCTGCTTCAAAACCTCTTGGCACGAGTTGGATCTGGTGAGCAGAATTGTGAGCAAAAATATTGATGCTGGGCAGAAATTTGCTGTAACGCCTATTCTCACCAAAAAAGAACCCCTCAAAATCATTCCCATCGACATAAGTAACTATGGCTGATCGGGCTGGTCTTCCTGTTTTTACATTGGTTCCGATAATAACTGCCAATTCATCTTTATTTCGCTCTTGAAACGCCGCTCTCCCGTGTTCATCCAAGTTCGTTTCAAGAATTGGAACGCCATTTCGATGGCCTATTGAAGACCACTCGACGCTGGAAGTATGAATGCAGATTCTCTCACCAACATCGCCAGCACAAACAATGGCATACCCACAGCCCCGGTTTTCACTACATTCATCATCACCACAGATACTATCAAGATCGCACGACGGAGTGGGTTGAACTTCCGTTTGTTGTTCATCTTCACTACCCTCTTGCCTTTCTGATTTTTGAGGAGAAGGCCCGCAGACGCTTAACGTTAACGCCAAGAGTGCAGTGAGCAAACGTGATGGTCTCATTTTTAGATACAAAATCAGTATTATAATATATATTTTTGGGTTACAAAATAGAAACATATTTATACCCTAAAGTTTTATTTCAGTCCAAAGAGAGGTGTCGTGATGACAAAGAAAGGATCACTCAGTTTATCAATACAAACCATTGTAATTGTCGTTATAGCTTTTGTTGTTCTCGGCTTAGGATTAGGATTCGTTCGCACCCAATTTAAATCAATTACCGAAACATCATCATCGGTTCAAGAACAAGTCCGTCAGCAGATTCTAGAGGATTTACGAACCGGAAACAGACCATTGAGTTTCCCTGCAACAACATTAAACATTGAAGCAAAGTCATCACAAGACATCGCCATTGGTGTTAAGAATACGCTCTCGAGCGGTGTTTTAGACTTTGAAATAGCCATTGAAACTTCAAGAAAACAAGGCTCAGATGTTCCTCCGGTTGATCAAGTTGAATATTTTTATGATAAAGGTCCTTTTAACTTAAGAGTAACCCAAGCAGAAGCATACAACATTAAGATTCTTGCGAGTGGAGATAAAGGAACATACTTAGTCAATCTAAAAATTGTTCAGGTAGGCGCATCACTTAATGACCCCCCTTACGCCGAAAAATCATTCTTTGTGAACATAATCTAAGAGGTACAGCATGAAAACACGCAACGGAAAGAAACGAATGACGGAAGCTCAGGAATTTGAGATTATGAAGCTTGTGCTTGACAAGTTCTTATGGTTAGGCTTTATTGTCATGGGTTGGGGAATGTACCTTTCACTAAGCCAAGAAAATTTTCTCGCAGGGGTATGGCATATGATTGCCGGCGCTGCTCTGCTCGTTCTCTTCCTTGTTATTATTGTGAAAGAGTATGAAGTGTTTTCATAAGATGACTACCCGCGGAAGTGTTGAACTTTCCATCAACACATTTGTTGTTGTTCTTATTTCATTAGTCATTCTTGTCAGCGGCATTGCGATCTTATACAAATTCATCGCGGGAGCAGAGGAACTTAAGACTGATCTCGATACACGCACAGAAGAAGAGTTAGAACGACTACTCGTTGATGAAGGCAAACCAGTTGCACTGCCATTACACAGCGCTACCATCGAACGTGGCAGCAACCATGTTTTTGGCCTTGGTATTCGTAATATCGGTGATTCTGGTAATCAATTTACCATAACCATTGAACCTGGGAAATATCTCAATGAACAAAATGAAGATAGTATCCTGACAGATCCACAACGAAAAGAAATTAAAAAATGGCTGCTCTTCAATCAAAATCCAATTGATATTAAAGAAGGTGAACATCATAAAGAAGGCATTTTAGTTCACGTTCCGGAAGACACACCTCGCGGAACGTATACATTTAGTGTTATTGTAAAAGCTAAAAGTACTCAATATGGCAATAGTCAACGAATTTATGTGCAGACGGATTGAATGATTCCTACTAAAATTTATTTTTTTGTGTACAGAACAACAACTTTTCTGGCATCCCCAAAATGGAACATTTTTAATGATATAGCAAATGGGATTAATATTCCAACATTTGCTTATTAGTAATTGTGANNGAAAATATTTCACAATTACTATATTCCAGCTGTTGCGGTATCTTGTCGAATTGACCTAAATTAACGATCTTAATCTTATCTTGAAAAATGATTCACATGTCCATTTCTTATCTATCAATTCTTCTTTCATTGCTGGTGTTTAACCTTTCTTTTTTAGGTCAATTTGAGTAGACTAGTGTTTTTTCTTCAGAGTGACTAACAGACGAATATAATCTACAACTATTACTAATAAATAAAATAT
>DUGB01000135.1 GCA_013331555.1 Candidatus Woesearchaeota archaeon | reverse complement strand
CATAAATGGCGAGGCTTGAACAGAGACACTTTCTTTGATAGGCGAATTTTTGTGACACCAGAAAAGCAGAAAGAGAGCATTCATCCCCGATCTAAAGAACGTGGTTTTCTGCTTTTCTTAGTGTGAAAATTACAAGTTAATTCTATGAGTACGAAGATCGCCGGGATTAAAATCAGCACCGAGAATTCCTAAGAAACAAGCATGAGGATCTGGAATAAGGAGATAAGCAATAGAATGAGGTACAACAACAAATTGACCTGCCTCAATAGTGTATTCTACTTTTTGACCATTCTTCGGATTCTCTAACTTACAATGAGTTTTTCCATCTTCAACGAAAAAAAGTTGGGGAGTTGTTTCATGATAATTATCTCCCAATCGAATATTGTCAAGATCATGAACCGTAAAAGCTCTAACGCGAGGAGTGATATTGACAATAGTACGACCATTATTTTTATCGCGTTGGGGTGCAGAACCCATTTTACCATCAGTCGATTTTTCATATCGTAATGGATCTTCAGGATTCAATTGAAATTGAACTAAGCGACTACCCGGCGAAGTGAGCAAGCGATACTCAGTGCCGGCAATAAAAGGAAATCTTCGGCCCTCATCGAGAGGTTCAACTTCTTGTCTCAGACCACCAAAATAAAACTCAACACCAAGAGATCCACGTTGAGTGTATACCAAAACATCTCCTTTTGTTAAGTCAGTTGGTACAGAACCACCACTAGTTGAAGATATGTAATCAACTTGATCAGAAAGAGCAGTAACATGACACCCACTTTTTTCTCGCACTGTCGGTGTGAATAATAAGTTATCTAAATTTGACATGAAAAAACAATTTTCTAAATCTACTTTAAAAAGATTTTGGTGCTGTTGTTACTTTGAGTAGAAACAGTATTTATTACATAATCTTTTTAAATACCACTGGTGAATTACAAATCTATGTCTTATCAGAAAACCTGGGAAGTGATTGTTGAGCCGGAAAATCCTTTTCCTATTCGTGATTTAAGAGTACATACTGCTCAGGGAGAGCCACTCAAATTTCCTCTTCATCGAGTTAATTTGAACGACGAAATTTTACGCTACTGGGATAGAAAACAAATTGAAATGGTCACGGCCAGAGCAGAAACGTTTGCTCAAGCATTAAGACAAGTTGATACCCCCACCATTGCACGGATGCAAAGGCAAATTGGGGGAATTGATCAAAAATATAGATGCACCGCCGCTGTATTGCGAGACCAAGATCTCTATCTCGCTTTAAGTGTAACGAATTATATGATGTTCGTAGGAACAAACGAACGTGCTATTAATGACCAAGAATTTAGAGCGAGACTAATTCAAGCAGGCCTCGAAGATGCTGCAGACCCTAACAGATATTTTGCCAATCCTTTAGCAATGTGTGCAGTAGTGTATGGATTTAATAGAGTTGATGACCATACAAGTATCTATGTTCCTATCGCGCTACGAAGTGATAAAGTAGCAATTTATCCCAATGTTCATCACGTCTTTGGTGGCATTGTTGATGTAGGCGAACAAGGCGGAAGAATTGATTTTGGTGAAAGGATGAGAACAGAACTGCGTGAAGAAATCGGTTTAGAAGATAGAGAGATGGGAGATTTATCGTTTCGTGGAATCATTCGCCAAGGACCTTCTCGTATTCCTGAAGTGATTAGTTCTTTGCCCATTTATGTTGATCAAAATACATTGCAAGAACGTTGGAGAACAAAAGCACCCGCTAAGTTTGAACATCGAAATCTAACTCTCTATGGAATAAGAGACATCGAACCTTTTCTCGAAGAATACGGAGCAACAATGGTGCCTTCAGGCGCGGCGGCGCTCGATAGTTTCTTGCGTCACCATAGTGAATCTTTAGGTCTTGGTGAAGCTCAACCCACTCTGCAGTAATAGTCTTGTTAATAAAATATATAAACGCTTCTTGAAACGATCGAGTATAATGATTACAGAAGAGAAGAAGCACCAAAAAATCGCCATCCTTACTCCCACATTCTCTTACTTTAGTGGCCCTGATCGGGTTGTCAAAACACAAGCGGAACAATTACGTGATCAAGGACATACCGTAACAATCTTTACTCTTAAAGCGGAAATGCCTGCTCCAAAAGGTGTTAACCTTGTGATAATGGGAATGCCGAGAAGTCCTTTCTGGCAGCGAATATACCGGTTATTTTTCTTTACGGATATCTTTAAGATACAAAAATATGTTCAGCAATTAAAGAATTTTGATTTAATTATTTCTCATATGTATCCGATGACAATTCTAGCGAAAAAAGCACAAAAGAAATATCAGATTCATTATCAATATTATAATATGGGAATTGCCTATCCACGTTTGTTTGAGACGTTTCTAGAGCGAACATATATGAGGCTTTTTTTGTGTTTAACCAAAAAAACCGTTCAAGGAGCTGATTCGGCTGTTTCGATCAGCGATTTTTTACGGAAAGAACTCATTGCCGAAACCGAAGTTGACGGAACGGTAGAATTATGCACAATAGACAAACGTTTTACTCCTAACGTTCGTGGGGAATCAATCAAGAAAAAATATAATTTAGACTATCCAACATTGCTTTATGTGGGAAGGATTTCTCCTCATAAAGGAATACACCTCTTGATTAGAGCGTTTAAGATCATGGTCGAACAATATCCGCAAGCACGCTTGTTGATTGTCGGAAAACACACGTTTGAAGATTATTCTGCAAAATTGAAGACATTAGCAGATAATGATTCACGAATTATCTTTGCAGGCTTTGTCGCTGATGACGATCTGCCTGCATACTACGCGGCGTGTGATGTGTATACGACAGCAACGTTGTGGGAAGGATTCAACTTGCCGGCAGCGGAAGCGCAGGCATGTGGAAAACCCGTCATAGCTTTTAATCTGGGGTCACATCCAGAAGTTGTAAAGAAAGGAAAATTAGTAGAACCGGAGAATGTGGAAAAGTTTGCGGAAGCGGTGATGGAACTGTTGAACAAAAAAGATAGTGCCTATTTTTCTTTCCTAAAATAAACTATAATCCCATCAACAAAAAGAACAACTGTAGGGATGATCCAGCCGTACCAGCGTACATGAAGGTTGAGCAGATTGAGGAAATAAGAGAATACACCGGCAATAGCCATGCTGAGCACAATTCCAATGATTAATCGTTCGATAAAAGAGAATTGTTCTCTCCAAAAAGATATCGTGACAAAACCAGGCAATACTAAAAACCAAAATAGAGAAGCAACAACACGAATGACTGTCCAGATATCCTGGGTGGAGTATGCAATGAGGTACACAATAAGAAGGGCAACAAAAAATAACAGCAGTTTCTTTCCTTCCTCTTGTAGTATTGGTAAATATTTATTTGATATCAAGACAATCTCCTCCGGGATGTAGATTACGAACGATGGCGATTAAAGGATTGTTAAAAACAAGCTCGCCTTTCTTATTTTCGAGCAGATGCTGACCAATGGCAATGTTATATTCAGCCAATGGTTGAGCCTGACTTGCTTTGGTCAACACAAAATAATCAAACTGACAAATGTCCATCTCTCTTCCCTGATACAGACTCTCATTTTCAGAATAGTGATACCCGAATTCAAACAGTGATTTGCGGTACGCTAACCAGGTGTCGAGAAAAGTTTCAGGGAGGATAAAAAATGTGCGGGAAAGAATCTGCTGTTGTGCTTTTTGAACTTGGTCTTCCGATTTAACTCGGAAGGTACGACGCTGAACAAGGTTAAGCATAGTGTGCTGGTTATACACATCACCGTGAAAGAAGAGAATGGTTGCTTCAGGAGGAGTGTTCTCTTGAATCCAGGTGAAACTCTCCCAAGTATATTGATCCAGAAGACCAGCATGAGTGAATGGTGTATAATACGTCAACAGAAGGATGACGCCAATACACACCGCACCAAGAGCAGGAATCCATTCTTTATGTGCAGATTTGATTTTGGTCCAAGCATAGTAAAAAACAACGCCAAAGAAAAACATCAGCAACACTGGCCAAAGAAGGCGAATCTGCAACGCACGCTTTTGGCCAATCCAATTTGTGTAGGTGATAATGAGAAGAAACAACGCCATTACGGGAACAATCCAATTCTTAGTTTTATTCTTAAATGAGTTGAGGATAATCAATCCACTGAGAAAAATTCCGATGCCGAAAATTACGATAAGAATAACCGGAAAATTGTTGAGAAATTCTGGGACGAGATAACCGGCGGTGAAGATTGGTTTAAATGACGAGGAAAGTTGAAGTTTAGCAAACGTGTTCTTGAAGATAATGAAATAATGAGCAATCATAATTCCAGTGACAATGAAGAGTGGTAGAAGTGATTTGAAATAGGACTTAATTTTTTCTTTTTGAAAATATTCCACAAGAATATAGACTATGATAAACCCGATCAGAACCACAAACTCAGACGCATGGCTGAGGAAATTAGCGGAGAGAATAAGAGCCAATGGAAGCCAGAGATAGGACAAACGTATCACCGGAACAAACCATAATCCCGCAAGCAAAAAGAGAACACCAAGGATGAAAGGATATTCGCCCCAGCTAAGACTGCTAAAAAAAGGGTTGGCGAACAACAAATATGCTACTGGAAGGGAAAAAAGAGCGGCAGCGGGATGAAAACGATGAATGATAAGGTACATAACAAAAGGAAGAAGAACAAAAGCAAGAAGCATAATGATACTAACACCATCATACCAAGGAATTCCAGCAAGATGAGCAAAAGAAGCAGTGAGATAATAAATCACAGGAGGGTTTGCGGAGAGTGCATCGGTATAACCTCCCGCCATATACGCGGGAAGATAGGTGAAATTACCCCGCTGGTAGAGAGTTTGAACAAATGAAAGATGCGATGTCGCGTCCATCGCGTAAATGCCATAGGGAAATGAATGGATCAATGCATGATCACTTAACAAACCGGCACCAGTGAATAGGAATGCAATGAAAAAGAGAAGAAGGATTATCTTTTCGAGAGATGATTGTTTCAAAGACATTGCTAAAACAAGTGAGAATGACGTTTAAATAGATTTCGGAAAACTTACCCCGTCCATTTGGAGCGGCTGGGTGAAAATCGGCGATATGTTTTCCGGACGAAAAACCCATACTATCTATTTGATACTCCGCCGCTTGCGGCGGTTTGGTTTTTCATTTCGATACTCTTTTTTATGCTCGGAAAAGTAATCGACAGTACCCTTTCGCAGTCTTCAACAAAGGTAACTTACTCTCGCCGTGAATACGCTGTTTGAATGTAATCGGAACTTCAGTAAAAGTATAACCTTTCCTGGCAGCACGGATAAGGATCTCCATCAGGTATTCAAAATTACGAGACCGTATCTGGTCGAGAAGAGATAATAAAGCCTCCCGCGTGTACAGTCGAAAGCCAGATGTTTTATCCTTGACTTTTAATTTGAAACGGACACGCATGACGCTATTGGCAAGAGCGCTGATCGTTTTTTTCCACAGTGGTGATTCATATTTCTGTTCTGTACCAACATGACGAGAGCCGATGACAATATTGGGATGGTGAGAATTCATCTCATCAACTAAACGATGAATTTCTTCCGGCTGGTGGTTTAGGTCGCCATCCATGGTTAGGATGTGGGTAGCTTGAGGAGAAATTAGGTGAAATCCGGTGGTAAAAGCGGGGCCGAAACCACGCGGCGTGGCAGAATAGGAGAGGATTAAGTTGGAAAGTTTCTTTTCTTTTTTATACTGTTGAAGAAAAGGATAGGTTTGATCATTGCCATCAATAACATAAATAAGATTAAAAGGAATCTTGAGTTGGTCCATGGAATGATAAAGACGATTCGTTAAATTAAGGACGTTTTTTTCTTCGTTATACAATGCGATGACAATGGAGATGAACATAAACGATGGAAAAATAAGATCGTGTTTTAAACGTTGTGCTTCAATTTACCCATGTGGCTTGCAGGTGTCATAGAAATCACACTTTCCGGTGCTCCATTTGCATAAAGGATTGACATGACGGGGATAATGATCCATCTGCTCAGATTGAACAGTATGAGTATGAATCTTTCCAATCTCCGCTTTTGCCAAGGATAGTAATTCTTCATCAACAGACAGCATTTTTAATTTATGACGGAGAAAAAAAATACCTACTTTAGAAGGCATTTTCTGGTGTTTTTCAAAATATAACAAAGAGTAAATTGCTAATTGCAGTCTTATTTCGTTTTTTACCTCAAACGCAGCATTGGTTTTGTAGTCAATAATATGCACATCATCACCAACGTGATGAATGGCGTCAATAAAGCCGCGCACAGAGTATTCTGGCGAAGAGTATTCCATTTCCCGGACGGGAGTGAGAAGCATAAATGCTTCCTGGAGAGAAATGTTCTTCGCGGCCATCATTTTTGAGATGTCTTCGACAATATGAGTGACCCAATTCATGACCATAAGCATCGTTTCTTCAAAATAGAACTGTTCCTGATCGCGGTTTAAATTTAATTTCTTAAGCTCCGGTTGATAGGTCTGCCAATAATGAACAAAAAGTTTCTGGATGCTTTCTTTGAATTTGAGAATATAATTCTCTGCAGTGAAAGAAGAAATGTCTACGTTGTAGAAATTTTCTAATGTGGAGTGGGCAATATTACCGCGTACTTGATGAATGGAAGGAGTAGTGGGAAGCTTTTCGATGTATTGATAATAATATTTCCGCTTACACTGGTTGAACGTATTAATTGATGATGGTGACTCGACCCGTTTACCCATAGAAGATAGCTCCCTCTTTTTGATAAGGCAGGAAGTTGAATTCTTTATATGCTTTTCTTGTTTTTAGTTGAATAACTTATGGAAAAACAAACTTCCAAGTAAAGCAGCTGAATGCAGGGAGCGTTAAAGCGATTAAGACAACAATAATGAAAGAAATGATGAGGTAGAGAATAGTTTTCTTCATGGAGAGAACGGTTGCTTTTTTCGGGCGTTTGAATAGTGCCGGGAGAGCAGAAAGAAACAAAGGCACGAATAATGCTTGGATGACCATGAAAGTACACCAAATGGAAGGACTGTCATAACAATAATTGACTCCAAAATAAAATGATCCAAAGACAGAATAAATAATGCTCAGTAGAAATGCAATATCTGTCCCAGCTAAAAGATAAATAATAAGCATTTGCCGAGAAGAATCGTCACGAAGTTCTTTGCGCTGCTGCCAGACACAAATATGCCAATATGCAAAAAGAATTATCCAGGTGGCACCCCAGAAAAAGGTAGAATAATGCTGGACATAAAAAGAAGCGGCACCAAATGAAACCGGAACGAGAAAGAGATGAGTGCCCATAACTGCAACCAGGATGAGAGCAATCCAACTGTGAACTTTTTTATTAACGAGGATTTCAAATGAACGTAAAGCAAAATACATGACGCTGATGGAAAATAAAAGACCAATTTTGTAAATAATCACATTCTGTGTCACTAACGATAAAAACTCAAATAATTGGTGAAAACCAATGAGGACAAAAGCAATGATCGTGTACCGAAGGAAAGGTAAAAGCCAAGGTTGTTTGAATTTTGTAAAATGGATGCGATAATAAAAATAATAAAAGAGGCATGACAAGAGAATAATACTGGCAGTAAGCAGTTGCACTTCTTTACTGTAACACATAGTCATTATGAGTTTATGAAAGTTTATATATTTTCCTTAGAACACAATATTATGAAAGAATCAAAGACTTTCTCCAAACTTTTATAAAGAAACCACTGCTGTAGAAGATATATGTCTCAACCAGTACCTGAAGAACAACAAGTTATCCGCGTGCGTATTCCACAGGGCAAGGAAATTCTCGGCATCGTCCAACAGCGTTTAGGTGGAAGCAGGATGAGAGTGCAATGTTTAGATGGAAGAGAACGAATTTGCCGGATCCCGGGACGATTACGACGGGAATTGTGGGTGCGCGAAAGTGATGTGGTAATTGTTGAACCTTGGGAATTGGGTGGCGATGATAAAGGAGATATTGTGTTTAAGTACCGCGGAAAGGCAGAGGTTGATTTCTTACGACGAAAAGGGTATCTGAAAAACTTAGATGCAAACTTGTAGTTAACTACTTTACAATAGAAATTCTTAAATACCTTCTTTTGATGGAAAAGATCATATGAAACAAGAGCAGCCTTTATTTCTAGCGACAACCGCAGTTGCACTGCTGGGATTATTAGGATTAGTGCGATTAACGGTTGAACTTGGAAGAGTATTGTTTGTCGCAGAAGTTGTCGTTCTTACTTTATTGCTCATCATCGGTGTTGTGGGATTGAGCAGTTACACTGCCCGCTCAGGAAGATTATTATTGATTCTCTTTTTCGGATTGTTTACGCTGAATGTTGTAGGATTATGGGTTATTACTCAAGATATATACGTCGTTTTGTTAGCTGCGGGATTGGCAGGATTGTTGCTTGTTGTTGTTCCGATTAAAAAAAATGTTCCTCAGATGGCATCGAAAGAACAAGAAATGCATAGTCAAATTCTTGATGAGAAGAAGGATGACGCACGAATTGAAACGGTGAAAAAGACGTTTGTGCCAGGCAAATACATTGCGAGTATGACGGGATCAAAGTTTCACGCCCCAAATTCCTATTGGGCTAAGAAGATCAATCGGCGCAATGCGATTTGGTTCCAATCAAAAGAAGAAGCGTTGAAAGCCGGTTTTGAGCCGGGGGATGGAGTTCGTTAGACATTTTAGGCTCTTTTCTGTGATTTATGTCTATGTTGATTTCTATTTTTTATTGATGGTAAAAACTATTAGGATTACCCCCAGCGTAATCGCACTATCGGCAATATTAAACGCCGGCCACACAGTGAGATCAATAAAATCAATGACATATCCATACAATAAGCGGTCAGTTAGATTTCCTACAACCCCGCCTAAAAATAATCCTCCTGCAAACTGCGGCCAGAAGGATTGAGGCAAGTGTTTGTACACAAAAAGTGTACTTATCGCAACAACGACAGACAGTAAGGTCAGCCACTCAATATGATTTTGAAACAAGCCAAACGCAGCTCCGGTGTTAGTGAGGTAATGAATCTTAAGAAAACTCCATTGCCATTCCGGTTTATAGTAAAAGACCAGCCGTTTTGTGATTTGATCAAAGATTAGAGTGACAACACTAAGAACAGCAAACAAACCAACGTATGAACGAGAGGATTTTACCATAACCGCTGTTTCTGCTGCTCGACGCCCGCTGCTCTCTCCACTGTTGCTAAGCGTTGATCAAGAGAAGCCAATAATGCTTTAATGGTATCTAATTTACTGTTGATAAGCTCCAATTCTCTATCGGGTGAGGAAAAAGAGGTGGGTGGAGGAGGACGAGAATAGGAAGAAGATTGCTGATATGGCGACGGTTTGTAGGATGTTGAAGATGGGGGTTGAACGGGAGAGGGGGAATCATCAGGAAAAGGAGATGACTCATCTAACCCTAAATTCCGGCGTTGTTGGGTATCAATCTCTTCTTCCGGTGGGATTAGCGGATCTTTAGGCAACGAGTCTTTTGCCAAATCATCGAAATCAAGTTCTGGTTCCCTTCGCCAAAAGAGAATTTTATTCAAGATACCCATTCGAGAGAGAAAGAAAACGACGAATTTAAAGGTTTCTTTTTCGGCAGGATGACCAAAACATTAATATAGAGACAAAACTTAGTTTTATTGTATGTCTACAGCAAAGAAAGATGATTCCCAAGCCGCAGAGCGGGTTGGTTTTCATAAAGGGTCATTAGCAACGTTAAGCAAAGAACGTGAGGAGTTATTAAGAATCCTTCAAATTGTAGAACAGCTGATGCAAATGCATGTCAAAGAGTTAAAAGGATTAGGTGTCGATCTTGTTGAGCAGGCAAAGAAATTGAAAGGCAAGAAACCGATTGAAGATTTGTTGAGTAAAGAAAAAGGAAAGTAAAAAAAATTACAGATTCTGGCGCTGAGCTAAGCGGGCATAAATTGCAGCGGTTTCGTTCTCAAGATCATATTGTCTCAATAAAGAACAAAATGCAATTTGAGCTTCATCTGTTTCAAAAACTCTATTTCTTGGTGAATCGAGACGATCAGTTACATCAAGAGAAGCTCCTCGAAGAACGTCTTGACTCGTTCGACCGGAATCATAGCATTCGAGTTCTAAGGCAAGCCGAGCGACATTTTTTGTCGTTAAATGTTCGATTGTAGTTGACATTTTCAATTATCTCAGTTTATTTTTTTAATTTAGAAAAAATAGAGAAAGAAGATTAAAACTACTTTGGTTTTAAATCAACTAAATCGTCTAATGACTTGCAATCTATTCTTCCTTCTTCAACCAGTGTAGAAATTCTTTCACGTAAATCATTGAATGGAACAGCAATATAGAATCCTAATCTACCAACTTCACCATAGACCGCTTTTTCTCCATCAGATGTTACTCCCAATATAACTCTTGGTTCATTTGAAACGGCCCAATTTACTGGTCTTTGCAAACGAACAAGTGTATTTACTGCCTGAACAGCCTCATCAACTGTTTGTGCCGTCAATTCAGGAACAATATTTTTAATTAAACCATCATATGCTTCTCTTAAATTTTCATATTTGTCTGTCATTTTATTTACCTTAAGATCTTTATTTTATGAGGAAAGATCTTGCACTTTATAATTGTTTCCCTATTTTTTAGTAACAACAAAAAAAAATCACAATGAAACCGAAGTGTCCCATTTCGATGTTGTTTAAAATCCTCATTTAACGACGATAAATGAGTGGTCATTTGTCTTGTTCAACATTACATGGACATATCCTTAGCGTCGAATAACGCTACACCATAAACAATACTAATCTAGCACACTTCGAATGAAACTCCAAACCACAGCAGAGTTGCGAGGTATTAACCCAGACTGGAATAAAGATAAAAATCAGCAAAGAAAACAAACTTAAAAAAGAAAAGAAAGAAAAAAATTAATTCTTTCGGCTCACGATAAGCGCAAGCATAAAGATGATCACAGCGATCAAAACAGCGATTCCAGCACCGAGGTAAACCATCCCACGAACTTGTTCCCAAACGGAAACTGGAGCTGGCTGCTCAACGACAGGAGCTCGGACACCGGAAAAGTCCAATGGTTGAACTACGACTGCAGGTTCAGGTGTAACAGTAGCTGGCGTTCGACGAGCAGCGGTTGGAGCAGAGTCTGTCAGTTGCTGACGCTGTTCTTCGGTTTGACTGGATGTTTCACCAAGGACTTCTTTAATTTCGTCTTGCAAGTCTTCAACATCATTGATAAATTCGTCGATATCGTCACTCAAAGAGTCAAAGTCACGGCGATGGGAATCATCTTTAATATCATCTTGAATTTCTTCAGCATCTTCCGTCAATTGATCTAAGTCATCTTTAAGATCGTTAAGCTTTTGTTTAAAGCGGCGAACGTCGGAACTATCATCATCACGAACAGCTTTCTTGTACTTTTTCTTGTAGTCATCGAAGTCATTTTCAAAATCATCAAAGTTGCTTTTGAGAGTATCAAAGCGTCCTTGATAGGTAGATGTGTTATTCACAGCATCACACACATCACCAATGTGATCACCATCAGCATCTGCTTGATTGCCGTTAGCAACTGCAGGGCAGTTATCGGAACCATTCACAATACCGTCACCATCAGTGTCATTATTATTCATGGTGTCACAGGCATCACCAACACCATCAGTATCAGTATCAGTTTGAGCGGGATTAGCGGTGTTAGGACAGTTATCAGAGGTGTTAACAACACCATCGTTATCGGTATCTTGAGGTTGTTCTGGATCGGGGATAGTATTAATGATATCCTGAAGAGCAGAGACAACGGCGCGAGCGCGAGTTTGAAGTGAAGCAAAGTCACGAGCAAGTTCTTTAAATTCTCCTTCCAAATCATTCTCTCGAGCGGCATGAGCGCTGCGAGCAAGTGATTCCGCTTTTGCTTGAAGTTCTACGATTTTGTCAACCATAGCTTCAAACTGACCGGCAAGAACTACGCCTTCCAGAAAAC
>DUGB01000036.1 GCA_013331555.1 Candidatus Woesearchaeota archaeon | reverse complement strand
AATGAACAGTAACCCAAGTTTGACAGTTTGCCAATTAATTCCACAGAAAAACTTAATTGACAGTTTGTGATTTATTTGTCATTTTCTACGTTTCTGTTCATTTTTATGATAGAGAGCTAAAAATTCTACAATATTGTTCTGGTAAGCATACGAAAGTCGAAACGGAGGGATACATACTTCTCTTGTTCCTTTGTGAGCATATCGCATTGGCTTTCCAATGTTCTCGGGTCATTAAGAATTTTATTTACCTGCATTTCAATGTGCTTTCGCAGTTCGTTATGCTTAATCTTAGAGAACGTCTTTTTGAACTGTTCGGAGAAAAGTGCTTCTACCATTTGCTCATAGTAGTGATAATCTCATCTGGACTCCCACGAATTTTGGTGCCTTTTCCAGTCTCTAGATCTCGATATGCCTCTTCCGTCAATCGTGCGAATTCAAAGTCTTCCTCCATTTTTTTCAAATCAATGAGACTTTCTTTGATGGAATGTACATCACGCTGTAAATGCTGAAGTTCTTCATGGACTTGTTTTAATGTCACCGTTGTCATACGTTTCAGCAAGTGTTCTCAATTCTTAAATATTTCTATGTAATTATCTCAGCTTAAGAAAAGAGGACTTTTGTCTTTGCTAAAACTACATCTCCAGCTTTAAACACGTTCCCACACTTCGTCTTCTTTAGAGGACCACAGCTCTTTCATCTTTACTTGTTGTATCTTATGTAGAAAAGAACATTCTAGAGTTATTGTTCTGGTAGTCATATCCTCTCGTCTAAAGATTTTAATAAAAATAAATAAAAAAAGAAGAAAAATTCCCTATTTCTTTGCAGGAGCGCCGGCAGCTGCTTTTTCCTTGCTGGCAGCAGGAGCGAGTTCATCCACAATCTTGATGGGAATACCTGCTTCCAACATCGTGGTTCTGATTTTCTTGTTTTCCTTGCCTTCCATTTCTTTAAGAATTTGCTTAGCACGCACTTCATGTGCAGCACGCATTTTCTCCATTTCTTCATGTAAGCGCTTGCGTTCTTCTTCAAGGCGTTTTCTTTCAGCGTCACTCAGCTCAGTTTTTCCGGTAGCGATTTTAGCATCAAACTTGCCGGCCTCAATAGCACGCAATGCTTCTTGTGCTGGCAAGCCTTCTACAAGAATACCCATGGAATGACATGTCCCGACAATTTCTTTTACTTTGTTTTTAAGTCCTTTTCCAAGAAGGTTGTCTTCTTTCATTTTGGCAATTTTGATGATCTGTTCAATGACAAGATCGGCAACTTTCTCTGTTTTGGGGTTGCTCGCACCTTTATCTACGCCTGCTTCCTTTTTAATCAAAGCAGCGGCAGGGGGAGTTCCTACTTCAATAGAATATGTTTTGTCAGTTGTTTCAATGATTACTTTCACTGGCACTTGCATGCCTTTCATTTCTGCTGTTTTTTTGTTAATGTCAGCAATGACTTGACCGATGTTAAGACCAGTTGGTCCTAATGCTGGTCCTAATGGAGGTGCAGCGGTTGCTTTTCCTCCTTCTACCATAACTTCGACTGTTTGTTTTGCCATAATGATTTCACCTATATCTTAATCTTGAAGCTGTGCGTAACTGAATCTGTAGGAAAAGGGGTTTATTTATATAGTTTGTGGGCAAATAAATTAAACAAGAGGTGGGCTTTTTGTGTTCCAAGCAGTTTCATATGCATCAAGAATTTTCGTTAGAATAGAACTATCAACGGGATCATGACAGTCTCTGATTCTTCCACTATTTCCTTTCCCAGTTACTAAAGCTTCATAATGTGGGAATGGTGAGCTGACTATAGAGAGTAAATCAGACCGGGATTGGCTATCTTCAGCAACTTGTCTTCCTAATTCCTCTGGTGATGCTGCTGAGTATGCTCTTGCTGGATGAGTACCTTGTTGATCTAAATATCTACTTTTAAAAACTGCTCTGTATGCATTATACCTATCAGTTTCATCTTCTGTACGATGACCTGATTGAAATTCAACCATTAAATCACCTGGTTGAACTAAATATGTAAAAGTTGGTTTTGAAATTGGTTTATCCATATTTAATTTTTAACTAAAATAGATTATAAATCTTTTGGAAGGTTTTGCCACTGGTCATCCTTGGATGAGATTTATAAGCTTTGATATCTATCTCTTCTAAAATGGACAAAGAAAAGGCTCTTGTTGTTTTTCGGGACAAGAATATCCGGCGTCTTTGGTATAATGGTGAATGGTTTTATTCGGTTGTTGATATTGTTGCTGTTTTAACTGAGCAAGAAGATCCTCTAAAAGCCAGAAAGTATTGGAATAAGTTAAATCAGAGGTTGAAAGAGGAAGGTAGTGAAGTGGTGACATTTTGTCACCNNAGCAGAAGATGGTAAATTAAGGGAAACTGACTGCGCTAATATCAAATCACTCTTTAGGATTATTCAATCTATACCATCACCAAGAGCAGAGCCATTTAAACAATGGTTGGCTCAAGTTGGTCATCAACGAATCCAGGAAATTGAAAACCCAGAACTTGCCCAAAATCGGGTCAAAGAATATTATGAACTCAAAGGATATCCAAAAGATTGGATTGATAAAAGATTGAGAGGTATTGCGATAAGGCAGGAGTTGACGGATGAATGGAGAACTAGGGGTGTTGCAAAAGAGAGTGATTTTGCTATCCTCACTAACGAGATATCTAAAGCAACATTTGGAAAAACAGTAAGTGAATACAAACAATTTAAGGGAATTGAAAAACCAAATCAAAATCTTCGTGACCATGCACAGAGAAACAACGATTTCTCTGGCATCCCAGCAAAGTCGTTGCTTTACTCAGGACATGACCGATTGGGAATTGATATTGACAATGGTGGGTGAAAAAGCGACAAAAGATATAACTTCAGCTAAAGATGTGAATGGATTTCCAGAATTAAAACAGACTGCTAGAGAAGGCGGAGATATTGCCAAAAATACTCGCAAAGAACTAGAACAAAAAATAGGTAAATCTATTATTTCAAACGAAAATTATTTGCATTTAACAGAAAAAAAGAAACAGCTTCCTGAAAGACGTAAATTCAAATAAAAAAATCAGAGGGTTTCCTTACTTACTTCATTCTCAATTTAATTTTTTAAAATCTGATTTTTATTTCTTTTTGAGAATGTTCTTCGGTTTGCCTTCTAGAAATGATTCTATATTTTGAATAGCGATCTCACGTCCATTTGCACTTGCTTGTTTTGTTGAAAAAGCAATGTGGGCAGTAACTAAGATTTTAGGGTTGCTCATTGCTTTTTGATAGAATTGATTTTTAGTATCACCAAAATTTTCTGGATCACAATCTATTGCGGCACCTGCAACTATTCCATTATCAATAGCTTTTATTAAGCCGTCTATATCATAGGTGTATGGTCTAACAAATGTAATGTAGTAGCAACCCTTTTTTAGATTCATGAAAAATGGTTGATCTAACAAATTTCTACTGCTAGAGTTACAATTTAATGCATTGATAACAAGATTGGCGTCTTTAGAACAAGATGTTAGATTATCACCTCTTTCAAAAAATGTTACTTCCATCCCAAAGGCTTTACACAGGACTCCAATTTGGCTGCCAATACTTCCGTGGCCAATTATAAGAACTTTTTTACCCTGCAAACTCTCCTGGAGTTCAAAAAGGGAGTTTTCGGTTGCTCTGACTTTCGGACCAAATTTTCTAAATAGAGATAGAGCCATATACATAACCCATTCAACAATCGAATCTCTGTTTCCGCCACGAGCATTTGCAACAAAAACTCCATTTTTCTCCAATTCTTCAGAATTAAAAATTCCGAGTTCTATGTAAGGATAAGTAACAAAAACATTTTTTAATTTTAGTAAACTTTCAAGTAAATAATCGCCATTACTGTATATAACCTCAGCATTTTTTACTTTGTTTAGAAAATCTTCAACAGATGTTGGACTTTCTGACTCTTTAAGTTCACCAACCGCCATCAGTCTTTTTTTGTGTTCATCATTTAGCTCAATTCCAAGAGTAATAATTGTTTTAATTGTTTTCATCTTTTGTTTCAGGTTATTTTTGTTAAAACGTCAAATTTTATAAATATTATCAAAGGACACAAATATTTGATTGTTTAGTTGTGTCCTTTGTATATATAACGGACAGAACTTTTTGATCATTTATTTCGGTCCGTTAGTATAAATCGTTAGAAAAGTATTTTTGAGTGTGTATAACTTGTTAATTTCCATCCGCTTTATGCGGAGCAAGTATTGTCCACAATTCTAAAATTATAATATTTTTGTGGACAACAAATCGAAGTGAACTAATTGTTGTACTTCTCTCCACTCTAAAATAAATCTCTTAATGGATTTAATCATTATTAAGTGATATTTATTTTAGGGAAAGTTTATCTACTTTTTTGTTTTTATTTCTTTTATGCCCAAAGTCCTTCTTCTTATTCTTGATGGTTGGGGTCTCCGTAAGGAAAAGCAAGGTAATGCTATTGCGTTGGCAGGGACGCTGATATTCAATTCTCTGCAAAAACGATGGCCGTCTACAATACTGAAAGCATCTGGAACAGCAGTGGGGTTGCCTTCTGGAGTGATGGGAAATTCAGAAGTAGGCCATTTAACACTTGGAGCTGGACGGATTATGGAAAGTGATTTGGTGCGTATTAATGCCGCAATTAAAGATAGTTCTTTTTTTCGCAATCGTGTTTTAGTAGAGACTATGCATCATGCAAAAAAGTATAATGAGAAACTACATTTAATGGGTCTATTAAGTGATGCAGGAGTACATTCTCATTTTGATCACTTGATTGCACTGCTAGAAATGGCCAAACACGAAAATGTGAAAGAAGTATACGTCCATGCGTTTCTTGATGGGCGGGATACGCCGCCGAAATCTGCGGAGAGATATATTCAACGTTTACTTGTAGAAATGAAACGGATCGGTGTTGGACAGCTGGCAACAATGATGGGGCGTTATTATGCGATGGATCGTGATAATCGTTGGAATCGGGAGCATAAAGCATATGATGCGATGGTGAATTGTGTTGGCCGAAAGATTGCTGATCCGCTTAGAGCATTACGTTTTGCATATGCTCGTGGTGAAACGGATGAGTTTGTAAAGCCAACGATTGTCACAAACAAATGTGTTGTCGATGAGCATGATTCGGTTATTTTCTTTAATTTTCGTTCAGATCGTGCGCGAGAATTGACCCGGGCATTTGTCTGGGGGCAGTTCAATAAATTCAAGCGAAAAAAGATTATTGATTTACATTTCGCGACGTTAACACAATATGATTCACTCGTCAAAGTGCCGGTTGCATTTCCTCCTGTTGTGCCAAAGAATACTCTTGGTGATGTTATTTCAGAAGCAGGATTGTCGCAATTGCGCATTGCAGAAACAGAAAAATGGGCGCATGTGACTTACTTTTTTAATGGTCTTTGTGAGTGTGTTTTTCCGCATGAAAAAAGGATCCATGTTCATAGCAGTGCGGTGGCAACGCATGATAAGAGTCCTCAAATGAGAGTGAAACAAATAACCTCGCAGGTGTTAAAGAATAGTGAGGAATATGATTTTTTCGTGGTAAATTTTGCCAACGCTGATATGATTGGTCATACGGGAAACATGATGGCGATGAAACAATCTATTCGAGCTGTTGATTGTGCTGTTGGTCAGATTGCGGAAAAATTTTCAGGGATTGTTTTTATTACTGCGGATCATGGTAATGCTGAGGATAAAACGGAACGCTGGAGAACAAGCCATACGTTGAATAAAGTGCCTCTTATTGTTGTTAATGGTAGAGGAAAATTACGTTCAGGTGGATTAGCTGATGTTGCTCCAACGATTTTAGAGCTGATGAAAATTCACAAACCGAAAGAGATGACCGGAAAGAGTTTGTGGAAATAATTATTCTCTCATCACCGTTTGTAATTTTCGTTTTGGTTTTTCAATGGTCTGGAAGTATTGTTTTAAAGCATGATAGCATTCTATTTCTTTATTTATTTTGGCTAATTCTTTGAGTCCTTTTGCGGTGAAAGCGATCATATGATTGCGGTAGGTGATATATTTCTGCTGCTCAAGAAATTCAATATTTTTGTACAAGGCTCGTTTATGGGCACTAATAATCATTGCGGTTTCAAGAAGTTCAATGAAAGTGATCTTGGATGTCCGCACATGGACTGGTTTTTCGGTGAGCGGCTGATTAAGGGAATTGTAGAATTCACTGAGCGCGTATACAATGAGCTTCTGACTGCTGTTGAGAACCATTGTTTCTTTCAAATGGAGCAGAGTTTAAAAAAATAATGGTAGTTTTTTAAAGATAAGATAAAACTGTTGGTGTATGCTCGGAGAAGAACTGATTGTAGAACCGCCCTTGTCTCGTCAAATTTATGGTACAAAATTATTGGTTTATGAATGTTTTGAGACTTATCTGGCCGTTGTTCGAGCGGTTTCAGGACGTCATCTTTTTTATTATCAAGAAAGTCTTAAGCCGGATCTTTATCAATTAGTTTCTGGTTTTTTAACTAATGATTTTCAGGTTTATCTCCGTCTTCCTGGAGAATTTGTTTCTGAAGAAGAATGTCGTGTTCAATTTTCACAATTGGAGCGAATTGTTCGGGCGAAAGGTGTTGAATTAGTCAATGGTCGTGTTGAAGTAACAGCCCAACTTTGACAGATAAATAG
>DUGB01000028.1 GCA_013331555.1 Candidatus Woesearchaeota archaeon | reverse complement strand
AATAGCGGCGGAAGTTCTTTCTGTTCCGGTAGAAAAAATTAGAGTTGAAACTCCCGACACAGACCGCAATCCGTACGAATGGCAAACGGTCGCATCGCATGTAACGTGGAGCTGCGGCAACGCGGTTAAACAAGCCGCCGAAGATGCGCGTGAACAAATTTTTGATTTGATTGAAAGAACAAGCGGGAAGAAAAGGGAAGAACTTTATTTAGAAGATGAATGTGTCAGATCAAAAGTTGAGAAAGAATTTTCTTTACCGTTAAAGAATTTTATTATTTCAGGAATACAAAAAGAAGACGGAACATTTAGAGGTGGACCAATTATCGGACGGGGAATGTTCATGCCGGAATTTGCTTCGGCGTTAAGCGATCCCGAAACAAGCCAGGGTGGACATCCGAACGTGCATTACACGGTTGGAGCGGCTGCGGTAAAAATTGAAATTGATAAACAGACCGGGAAAGTAAAAATTCCAAAAGTTGTGCTTGCGGTTGATTGCGGTAAAGCGATAAATCCCGATTTAGTGAACGGACAAATTACCGGCGGAATTCTGCAAGGTATTGCCACGGTTTTATATGAAGATATGCGTTACGATGACAAAGGAAAATTGATCAACGCAAATTTTTCAGATTATAAAATCCCAACAGCGATGGATATTCCCGATTTAGTTGTTCCGATAATTATTGAAACAGCGCAGCCCGATGGACCGTATGGCGCGCGTGGAATGGGCGAGCATACGATGATTCCCGCCGCACCAATAATTGCGAATGCTGTTGAAGATGCGCTTGGAATTAGAATAAAATCAATGCCGATCACCGCGGAAAAAATTGCATTGGCGGTGAAGGAGAGAAGGGAAGATTAAAGCGGACATCTTACTGGCATTCTTCTCCACCATATTGTGAAGTTCTGAGCGTGTGCCAACTTCTTTGATTTTTTATGCAAGTAGTTTCTCCAATTTCATTTTCCATTTTTCCCAGTCAGACATTTCTTTCGTTTGCAAGTCAATGAATTTTTGTGTGTGGATGTGATGGATGAGGTGACAAAGTTCATGTATAATAACATATTCAATGCAACCTTTAGGTGCTTTAATCAATTCAGGATTCAAAATAATTTTCCCTTTTGGTGTGCAACTTCCCCAACGGGTTGGCATTTCTCTTAACACGATTGTAGATGGTTCAACGTTACGCTTCTTGAATTTATCGATAAGGGGTTGAGCGATGGAATGAAACTTTGTCTTCGCATTTTGCAAATACCATTCGCTTACTAATTCCTTTGCTCTTGCTTTGTCGGGAGTAGCAACTTCAATAAACTTTCCTTTCAACTTAACTGATTCAATTTTGCACAGCAAAATTTTCAAACGGTATTGTCTGCCAAGATACAAATGTGTTTCGCCACCAATAAATTTTCTTGCTGGCGTTTTTGGATGAAATGAAAGAAAGAAACTTTGTTGCCTGATTATCCATGGTGCTTTCTTCCTTAATTTTTCTTTAACTTTTTCAAGCGAAATGGCAACAGGTGCTTTTACCAAAACATTTAAGTCAGGTGTAACAGTAATGCCAAGTGATTTTCTATTGGAATATTCCACACGAAAATCAATCTGCTTTGAACCGAATTGAATTGCTGCTGTCATTACTTGTAACGGATTTTAGCTACTTCAATACACTTGTTTGCAATTTCATCCATCTCCCCAAATGAAAGATTGATGTTATATTTATCTCTCACCTCATCAATAAAGTAATCTCCAATATCAATTTGCAGTTTTCCGGTGATGTTGGTTTTGTATTGCCAGTCAATAATTGGTTTGTCGATATCCAAAACAGCTTGCTGAATCATTTCATCAATGTTTAATGCAGCCTGTGTTGAAATTTTTATTCTGACTATATTGTCCTGAATTTTATCATTCAATGATTCAACACATAAACCATAAAATGCTTTCGCCACATCTTTTTCTTTCAATGCATCGGGAATATCACTATCGGTGTGGGCTAAAACATTGTTCATGATTTCCTGAACCTTGTTTAAATAATGTGCTTCGTTAATTCGTTTAGCTTCATAATCTGCAATAGTATCCTTCAACATCTGCGAAAACTTTTTGTAAAAAGCAGGGTCTTCGCTCATTATTTCTGAAATGTGTTTTGAAGTTCTACTTGCAATTTTATCTGCCTTTGCTGCTTTGCCTATAGTGTTTTCTACTTCCTGTTGAAATTTTTCTTTATCAAAAATGTTTACCAACTCTGTTATTGTTTCAACTTTTTCAGTTGTGATATGTGTGTCAATAAGTTTTTGAATTTGTCCTTCGTATTGTTTGTAATCAATTTCATCGGAGTATCTTTCTATTACTGCCACACGCAATTTCAGGAACATGGCCAAATCTTCTTTGTAACGATTGATTGTTTTTTCTTCTACTTCTTCGTGAAACTGAATAGAGGAAAGCGCCAACTTCAAAGCTTTTGCAAATGCTGCCAACTTATCGTAAAACAAAACTCTTATAGCTTCATCTTTGAGCAGCAATTGATATGCTTCTGCGTCTCTCTTGTTCAAAACAATTTTGAAAATATCCCAGAGTTCTGAATGCTTTTGCGGTAACTTTTTAATTTCTTCATTTATGTTTATTAATGTTCCCTCCAAATCATCAGCATCAAAATCTTCAAAAGAAGAATATAATTGTAAAGCATCGTCTAAGTTTTCAATCACACCGTAATAGTCAATAATGTAACCAAATTCCTTGTCAGGATAAATGCGGTTTACCCTTGCAATTGCCTGTAACAATTTATGTCCTTGTAAATTTCTGGTGAGATACAAAACTGTGTTCTTCGGTTCATCAAAACCTGTAAGTAGCTTGTCTACCACTATGATGATTTCAAGTTCTTTCTGATTTTTGAAACGGCTGATGATATTCTTTTGATAGGCTTTGGCATTGCCATGCTCATCCATCATCTTTTTCCAAAAACGATTTTCTTTCTCGGTTGATTTTTCATAAGCGCAATCTTCACCTTCTCTCTCATCTATCGGCGAAATCAAAACTTCGCTGCTAACAATTCCTATTTCATCTAAAAACTCTTTGTATCGAATGGCATTTACTTTTTTATCGCAAACCAATTGTGCTTTGAATGTTGTGCCTTGCCAATTGTCTCTAAAATGCAAACTGATGTTCCATGCTATGGTATAAATTTTTTGCTCTGCTCCATTCAGTTGGTCGGCTCTGCTGTATTTCTTTTTCAAATCCACTTTCTGATATTCAGTAAGCGGTTCTGAAATCATTCCGAAAAATGTGTCTATCGGATTTTCATTCACGGTTTGTATTGCCACTCTTCCTTCATATAAAAGAGGAACGACGGCTTTGTCTTTCACTGCCTGGTCAACAGTGTATGCATCAATAATACCGCCGAATTTGACTGCTGTGTTTTTATCTTTTTTGAAGAGCGGTGTTCCGGTCATGGCAATGAAGCAGGCATTGGGCAATGTCTTTTGCATTTCAATATTGAAAGTCCCATGCTGTGTTCGATGTCCTTCATCCACTAAAACAAAAATGTCGTGGCTCTCTAATGGTTTGTTGATTTTTTTCATGGCTGCCACAAACTTGTTAATGATGGTAGTAACAACCGCATCGCTTTTGCTTTCTAACAGTTCTACCAATCGTTTTCCGGTTGTGGCATTCTCTACAAACATTCCGCACTTAATGAAAGTGCCTGTTATCTGACTATCTAAATCAGTTCTATCAGTTACCAATATTATTTTGGGATTGCGAATAGATTTTTCCAATGCAATAGCTTGTGCAAGCATGACCATGGTTAATGATTTACCGCTACCTTGAGTATGCCATATCACTCCGCCTTTTCTCCTGCCGCCTTCAATTTGAAGGATACGTTGCATTGATTTTTTGATGGCAAAAAACTGCTGGTATCGTGCAATCTTTTTTTCTCCGTTGTCAAAAACAATGAAGTTGAAAATAATATCCATTAAACGTTCAGGTCTGCATAAGCCAAACAAATATTCATCCTGCACAGTTGGCAGAATGTTTGCTTTATCCAAATCATCAAAATATTGCCGCACATACTTAAACCGTTCACTGAATATTTTTTCTTTTTGCACAATCTGAAGAGGTTGGTTTTTTAGTTCCTGTAAATTGTTTCTGTATTTTTTCTCTTCTGCATCAGAATTAAATTTCTCTTCCCACTTTCCCCAAAACTTTTCAGGTGTTGCGTTGGTGGCATACTTAGCCTCCTGTGTGGCCACACTCATAATAAGTTGTGCATACACATACAAGGCACGAATGCCATCTTCCTGCTGATTACGCAACTGCTGACTACTCGCTTGTGCCAACGGTTCCTTCATATCAGGTCGCTTGCACTCAATGATGCAGAGAGGAATACCATTTATGAACAATACCAAATCGGGACGATAATGCTCCTTGCTGGTGCTTCGCATTACAACGTATTCTTCGGTTACATGAAATAGATTGTTCTCTAAATTTTTCCAGTCAATGTATTGCAGGGTTATGCTTTTTTTATCTCCATCAAAACTTTGTTCAAATGTTTTACCCAAAGTGATAAGGTTGTAAGCCGTTTCGCAAGCGGCAATGTAACCTTCATTCATTGGCAATTCTTTTAATGCACGAATACCATTTTCGATATTCGCATCGCTGATGTAAGTAGATTTTGTTGAACTGATTCTTTTTTCAGAATTGATTTCCTTTAACTGTTTACGCAGAACATCATCCAACAAAACATTGCTTGTTTTTCCGCCACGAAGTTTATCAGCTTCTGCCGGACTTAGATAGGCATAACCCAATTTTTGCAATAACTGCAAAGCGGGTATTTGACTGATGTGGTCTTCTTTGAAACTTGGTGTGTTCATTTTTACTTTTTCTTTTTCAATATTTTGGGCTCATCCTTCTTGTCTAACTTTTTTATGCTGTCTGCAACCGGTAAATTCTCAGGCATTGTGCCGCCTATTTCCTGAATTGTTTTTCTCACTTTCTTTCCCACTTCAAAATGTGTTTGATTGGCTTTCTGTTTTCCTTTAATGTTTTCCCGTTTTAGTTTTTCTTCTGTTTGAGTAGCACGAAAAAGATTGGCAGCTAATTCGGTGCTACCCATGTGGTCTAAAATGTTTTGACTTTTCTTAAGTCCTTTTCGTTTGTGAATTCCTTTAGCATCAAACCCGCCATACAAACCCATGTAACCGTGATTTTGAAAAATGGCATAATCTATCGGGTCTATAACACCTGCACCTTTTGCGGCTTCTGCTAAATGTTTGTTGTGTTCCAACATTTCTTTACGTAGAAACATTCTTTTTTCATCTTCTGTTTTCAGTCGCTGATATGCTTGCATCTGTTGTATTTCTTGCAAACGGGTTTGCACTGCAAAATAGGTTTGGCCTAATGCTACAACTTCTTTTCCAGGGTCGGCATTCTGCACTATTAGGTAACATGCATAACGAGATAACTTTACGTCGTCAATTTCCCTCTTGGCACCGGAGCCGATGGAAACCATACCGAGGATATCCTCGAAATGGTTGGCAGACCGGTGGCCACTGTTTGTGCAAGCTTCTTTTGCTCTGTCTAATACAGGTTTGAAATGACGATATTCAGAATAATCCAGCGCTTTGCTTAAATCTCTGGCTGTCCAGAATTCATTTTTGTTTTCGTCCAATCTTTTTATTTGTTCAAAAACAGTTTGGTTAGGATTTGATATTTTATTTTCCATTGTATTTTGACTCTATATTATTATGTAATATCATTTTATTTGTTTCACCTACACTAATCAACTTTTGTTAATTTTTTCTTAAAGGTAGATTTCCTCCATCCCCTTCAACAATATATTTTGCTCGTTCGAACAATTCGTCGAAGGCTAATATTTCTGGATTATGAATATTGCTCCTATATAATTCAAACGCTTTTCTTTTTTCAAAGGAGTCTAACTGTTGGGTGTGACCGATTACTAAAATACCTTTAGGACTATATGTTGAAATTTTCTGTTCATGTAATTCTTCTCGATTCTCTGGAAAATTGGAGCCTTCAATTTCCCAAGTTTTTGAATTAACTTGAATTTGAGAAACAGCCCCGGTTAACTCATAATTTGGGTAAGGTACTCCATTTCTGTATTCAGCAATTTGTCCCGTTTTCTTACGGGCNNTTTCAACAAGTACAGTGTATTTATTTTCTGCAGCAGTATGAAGAAGATAATCGCCTTTTTGGGCACCCTTACCAGATATATTTGTGCCGCCATAATGTGGTTGTTGTTGCATTAAATGTAGGAACTGATACTTCAAACCAAATCCAAATATCCATTGGTTTTTTTCGAAGAATTCTTGCCAATAACTTTCTTCTTTTTCTTCATTTAAACTTCGTTCAAACTCTTTTACTGATTTCTTCCTGTCTGCCTGAATTTTTGCATAAGAAAGTTTAGTGGCTAAATCAGGGTCAAGAGAAAGTAACTCTTCCCAGATTTCAGGGGCAAATTTATTTTGTAACAAAGCATTTATGTAATGCTTTCTATCAGCAGGTACTTGTATAATTTTGTTTGCTTCTTCAACTATCAACTCTTTAGTACCAAAACGAATACCTTTGTTTCCGACTGCATAAGATTGTTGAAGAGCATCATAAAATCTTTTCATTTCACCACAAGAAAACTGAAATTTTACTCCTTCCCCACCTTTGAGTTGGCTTAGATTTAATTTTCTAACATCTTCCCATTCATCTCTCTTACTCTTTCTTTGATGAATAATGTATCCGTTAACAGAAGCAGTGTGGTCTTTAGGATTATCCACTATAGTTGCTTTAAATATTCTTCTTGTTGTCGAGGTCTCGTCAATAATAAAATCTTGAAGAATCTCAGCTGTGATGTGGGAAGTACTTTTTGTTGTTAATTGTGCCATTTATTCTTTTCTCTCCTTGTTGTTCAATATCAATCTTTTTTTCCCTGTTAATAACACTTGCATCATTCCTTTTTTCTGTTCTCTAAGTTTTTCTGTTTTGGTTTTTAGCAATTGTATTTCTTTATCAGCAGCCTGCAACAATTGGGCAATGGCAGTTTGCTCTTCGTATGAAGGAATTTGAACTTTAATAATCGAGAACGAATCCCATCTTAATCCTCCACGTCTATCTATAGAACCTTCCATTCTATTTTGATACTGATAAACCAACTTATGAGACTTTAGCAGTTTATAAAAGAAATTATCATTAATTGATGAATCAGTTTTGAATACTGTATACATTGGGCTAATCAACGCTTCATCCAACGTTTCCTGATAGCCAATGCTTCCTTCTTCAATATGATTAGTAGCATAAGCAAAATGATTTTTCGGAACAACCTTGTATGTGCTTACATCATCCGCATATATTTTTCTGCCGAAATATTCTAACGAAGGAACAAGTCCATCATATTTGGTGCAGGATAAAACAGTTAGTTGTTTGTCTGATTTGTTTCTGATACTGATTTCTTTTGAAACATCTTTTATATGTATTTCCGTCCACTCACCACCAAATCCCTTCAACCTTTTCTTTCCGGTTAATAAATTTTGCATCAGCCATTTTTTGCGAAGTTCTTTTTGGGCAATGAGTTGGTTGTTTTGGTTTATGGCGCTGTCCATCAAACCCAGGATGTGGGCTATGGCTTTTTGTTCGGGGAGAGGTGGGACATTTACTTTTCGCTTCTCCATATCACCTTTCGTGATATGAAACATTGTACCACCTTGTTTACTACTAAATATCTTTTCAGTATCAAAGTCTAAAAGGAAAAAAAGGAATTGTTTCGTGATTAATTTTGATGAAACGACTTTCCAAATATGATAATGGAAAATAGTTTTCTCTCCATTCCAATATTTTGGACCAAATGATGCTGACCATGCATACATCAAATCTCCATCAAAAACATATTTGTCTTCTTCCATTTCTAAATCTGAGTAATACCAATCGCCCTTTGTAAAGAAATTGCCAACCCTTAAAACCTTGTATTTTCCTTCTGACAATAACTCATCCTGTCTGTAAGCTTTTCCATTTATGAAAGTGGCAACTTCTCCTAAAGTTTTCACTTCCCATTCACTTGGAATAGTGGGATTGTAAAAGGGTTTGGTGTTTTCAGTTTTGCCTTTCATTACTTTACTAATTGAGTTAAATATTTCTCAATTTCGGTTTGTAGCGTTTTCAATTCACTTTCCAATTTATCAATTTCGACTTGCACTGCTGCAATATCCACTTCTTCTTCCTCTACAAATGTATCCACATAACGAGGGATGTTAAGGTTAAATTCATTTTCCTTTATCTCTTCAAAAGTAGCTACATAACTAAATTTATCTTCAATAATTCCGGCTGGTAATTTTCCGACTGCAAAATCTCTGTAAGTTGTAACTATGTGTTCAATATCAGTATCACGCAGTTTGTTTTGGTTCTTTGCACTTTCATAATGTTTACTTGCATCAATAAACAATACGTTTGTGTTCTCAACTCCGCTCGAACTGACAACCTTGCCCTTATTAAAAATTAAAATGGCTGCAGGAATACCGGTGCCGAAAAACAAATTTGCAGGTAAACCAATAACTGCTTCCAGAATATTTTCTTCAATTGTTTTCTGCCTTATTCTTCCTTCGCTGCTTCCACGAAACAAAACACCGTGCGGAACAACCACACCAACTTTTCCTTTGCCTTCATACGTGGTTTCAATCATATGAGAAATAAAAGCCCAGTCGCCTTTACTCTTTGGTGGTGTGCCTCTCCAGAAGCGATTGTATTCGTCTGTTTCAGGATCAAAACTATCGGTGGATTTGTTCTCTTCTTTATCATCACTCTTACCCCACTTGTCTAAACTGAATGGCGGATTTGCAACCACAGTATCAAACTTCATCAGTGAATCGCCCTCCTTAAGTTTTGGATTTCTGATTGTGTCGCCCCAACGAATTGTTGCGTTATCAAAACCGTGCAGGAACATATTCATTACTGCCAATGCCCAGGTGCTGCCATTGGCTTCCTGTCCGTATAGCGAAAAATTATCAGAGCCAACTTCTTCACCTGCTTTAATAAGTAGCGAAGCAGAACCGCAAGTCGGGTCGCATATTCTTGAACCGGGTTTTGATTTGGTAAGTTTAGCAATGAGAGTAGAAACTTCTTTTGGAGTAAAGAATTCTCCAGCTTTTTTTCCTGCATCACTTGCAAAGTTTTCAATCAGAAACATATATGCACCACCGATAATATCAGTGCCTTCAAGATGTGATGGTCTAAGGTCTAAGGACTCTTTGTTAAAATCAAGTAACAAGTTTTTTAATCGTGTATTTTTATCTTTTGTATCACCCAATACACTGCTGTTGAAATTGATGTTCTGGAAAATTCCTGCGCCATCTTCACTATACAGTTTGTCACGGTTGGCTTCTTCCAAATCCTCTAATGCAACATCAATCAGTTCCCCAATATTAACTTCATTACGGTGGTCAAATAAATATTTAAAGTGGCTGTGTTCAGGCACTACAAATCGTTCGTGTTTCATAGCACGGTCTGCACGTTCTTTGTCGCCCTTATATTTTTTAAGATGGGCTTCGTATTTATCATCGTGCACATCGCTTAGGTATTTTACAAAGAGCATGGTAAGTACATAGTCCTTGTAAACACTTGGGTCAATGCTTCCGCGGAAAGTGTCACAAGCTTTCCAAACTGCATCATTGATGTCTTTCTGAGTTATTTTTTTTGCCATGATATTTACTTTATTCCATTTATTATTTGTTGTTGAATTTGTTTTTC
>DUGB01000006.1 GCA_013331555.1 Candidatus Woesearchaeota archaeon | reverse complement strand
AATTGAAAACTGGAGTAAAAATGTCTTCAATCTTAATACTAAACGTGCTTTGGTCTACAAAGACGCAACGATGCGTTGGCTCAACGGCAACATGGGCAGTTCTCGTACGATGCTCTATCCTTGTTCTGTTCTTCTTGAACCTGGTGCGCATGCTGACAGTTTAGGTGTTGTCTTTGCCGGTCAAGGTCAAAATCAGGATACGGGATCAAAAGTTATCCACGCTGCTCCTCATACAAGTTCCATCATTCGTTCTAAAAGTATTAGTAAAAGTGGTGGAATTTCCACTTACCGCGGCTTAGTACGCGTCGCTGATAACGCTACGGATACTATTTCTAAAGTTCAATGTGATGCCTTGCTTCTCGACTCGGAGTCTGTCAATAAAACGTATCCGTACATGAAAGTTGACAACGGTGAGAGTATTATTGCTCATGAAGCTACCGTTGCTAAAATTAGTGAAGAACAACTATACTATCTTACCAGTCGTGGTCTGACCTCAGAGCAAGCTCTGAAATTAATTGTTACCGGTTTTATCGAGCCAGTCATCAAAGCACTTCCGTTAGAATATGCAGTGGAGTTAAACAAACTTATCGAATTAGAAATCGAGGGGATGTAGATGGTGACCTCAACAACGCTTCTTGAGTATCAGGAAAAAGCAAATAGTATAGCATCAGCGCTCAGTCTACCTTCATTCAAATATGGCCAGGGAATGACGTTGCGTTTTGATCATCTTGATGTCGAGTCTGCTTTCGAACAGCTTCGTACTTCTGCACAACAACAAACACTGACGATTAATACACCATCGTCTGTTATCGTCAAACCACTTTCATCTTTCCCGGTATCATTTATCCAACAATATGGGTATACTCTTCTCCCGCCGAGTNNCAGCCAATGGTTATTCACATTCCTGCTTGCGTGAAACTATTAGAACCAATTCGAATACAGTCACATGTTACTCAGCGTACGACTGCCGAAAGTATTATTATCATCGCTGATGAAGAGAGTGATGCATTAATTATTGAAGAGTCTTCTTCAACGGAAGCTTGTGCTCTTAAAACGCAAACCATCCAAATCTATCTTAAACCGCACGCTACTGTAAACTATTGCTCAGTACAATTATTTCACCATGCTACGCACAATTGGAGTTGGAAACGCTCTCAGCATCAGAAAGATGCGGTCATGCGTTGGATTGATTCCAGTAAAAGCACAAGATTTAGTCAAATGCAAATCTGTTCACTTCTTGAACACGAAGGTAGTTCTTCTGAACAATATACATTCTTTGCCAATGCATCTGAAACTGTAAGCGATTATGCTATTGAAGCTGTTCATACTGCCCATTCTACTTCTTCAAAACTTCTTGCCCGAGGAATTATCGATAACCATGGCAAAGGCATTTATCGTGGTACAGTCACCATCAAAAATAACGCTCCTCATTCTCGTGGTCTCCAGCGTGTTGATTCACTCCTGCTCGGCCCGAAAGCACGTTGTGATGCGGTGCCAGTTCTTGATGTTGAGCATGATGACGTTATCTGCTCTCATAGCGCTGCTCTTCATCAGATTCAGAACGAAGAATTGTATTACCTTTGTTCACGTGGTGTTCCTGAAGAAGAGGCCCGCCAAATGATCATGGAAGGGTTCTTCCAATCTCTGTGGGACATAATTCCTTCTTCTGTTCGCGAGATGATACCCTCTTCAGTGAGTGAGGTGATTACCACATGGCAAAGAAAATAACGTCTCTGGCGAAGCCGCGTGATTTTCCTCTCCTTTCTTCAGCGAAAGTAATTTATCTTGATAATAGCGCAACAACCCAGAAGCCCGCGGTCGTTATCCAGCGTCTCAAAAAGTTTTACGAGCAGGAAAACGCGAACGTTCATCGGGCTGTTTACCCATTATCTCAAAAAGCAACGCTGGCCTACGAATCTGCTCGCGAAACTGTTGCTCACTTTCTTAATGCTGCGACTGACGAAATTATTTTTACAGGGGGTACCACAGCATCATTAAATGGTCTTGCCCAATCTTTGGGCAAAATTCTCAAGCCCGGCGATGAAATTGTCTTAAGCATGATGGAACATCATAGTAATATTGTTCCCTGGCAACAAATCGCTCTTCAAACCAAAGCAGTTCTCAAGTATATTCCCCTCACTGCCGATTTTCGTTTAGACATGACCGCGGCTCGCCGTCTGATTACGTCAAAAACAAAGATTGTTTCGATAATTCATATTTCCAATGTTCTGGGAACAATCAACCCCATAACTGAACTTGCTCGTCTTGCTCATGCTCACAATGCCGTTTTTATTATTGATGCGGCTCAATCTGTTCTGCATCTCCCCATTGNNGAAACATCTGCTGGAAGAGATGGAACCATTTACATTTGGTGGGGGAATGATTTCCGAAGTTCATTGGGATCACACAACGTGGGCTGATGTTCCAAGTAAATTTGAAGCAGGAACACCTCCTATCGCAGACGCGGTTGCTCTGGCAACAGCATTAGATTATATTTCAAAGATTGGTCGGAGAAAGATCCAAGAGCATGCTGCTCAACTTACTTCCTACGCTCTTCATAAACTGAAAAAAGTTCCCGGACTCAAACTCATTGGTCACTCGTATACAGATGATAGTGCACCTATTTTTTCATTTACCATTGAAGGGGTTCATCCTCATGATGTTGTCGAAATCCTTGCTCGGCATAAAATCTGTGTCCGTGGCGGTCATCATTGCGCTATGCCGTTGATGGAATCATTGAAAATTAATGGAACTACCCGTGCTTCGTTTACCCTCTATAACAGTCACGATGATGTTGATGCTCTTGTCAAAGGACTGTCTGACGTTCAGAAGGTGTTTCAATGATCAAAAATGATCTTGATCTCCCCTCCTCTCTAACGGAAGAGGAAGAATTGTACAAAGAAAATATTCTCGATCATTATAAACATCCACATCATAAAGAAGAACTAAAAAATCCCTCATTGACTCACCGTGAAAACAATCCTTTATGTGGAGATGTCATTACCATCTTTGCTCACCTTGAGAAAGGGAAGTTAACTCAAGTTACTTTTACGGGACATGGCTGTGCGATTAGTCAAGCGGGAGCATCTTTATTAACAGAATACGTCCAGAAAAAGAATCTAGCTGAAGTTAAACAAATTACAACGGAAACGGTTCGTCATCTCTTAGGTATTCCAATTAGTACGCCGCGGCTTAAGTGTGCACTGTTATCGTTGAAAGCACTGCACAAAGGCATCGCCCACTGGGAGGAAAAACATGACACTCAATGTTAATAATCTTCACGTCAGCGTGAACAGTACTGAAATTATTCACGGCATCACTCTAGAATTTCAACCTGGTAAAATTCATGCGTTAATGGGCCAAAACGGTTCAGGTAAGTCTACTTTTGCTCACGCTATTATGGGTAATCCAAAATATACAGTTACAAAAGGCACCATTACGCTTGATAATAACGACATCACTTCTGCTAAGCCCGAGATCCGTGCCAAAGCAGGTCTGTTCTTGTCATTCCAACATCCGCCAGAAATTCCTGGTGTGAGTATTAGTACGTTCTTACGTCAAGCGGTCAATGCGGTTCAACAGAAAATGTATTCTGTCGTTGAATTTCACGCCCTCTTGAAAGATGCCATGGCTAAACTAAAAATTGACCCTTCATTCAGTAAACGTTTTGTACATGAAGGTCTTTCCGGTGGTGAGAAGAAACGTCTCGAAGTGTTGCAATTGCTCTTACTCAAACCGCGCTATGCTCTTCTTGATGAAACAGATTCTGGTCTTGACGTTGATGCGATTAAAATCGTTGCCGATGGCATTACGCTTGCGCGTGAGCAATCTCCTCAGATGAGTATTGTGATTATCACTCATTACCATCGCTTCTTAGAATTCCTCAGACCTGATGCGGTGAGTGTGATGTCAAAAGGCAAAATTGTCGCCCAAGGCAAGTATGATCTCGCTCAAAAAATTGAGAAAGAAGGATTTGAAAAGGTTATTGCATGATCACGACGGAACAATTGATTGAGATTTTCAAAAACTATCAGGATCCTGAGTTATTAATTGATATCTGGACACTCAAGTTAGTGTATGATTACAAAATAATGGAGAACAAGGTGTGGGTTCTGTTGACATTTACATCGCCGTTATGTCCTTTTGGGCCGCAAATGGTTCATGAATTAGAAGCGTTAATTAAAGAGAAAGGTGCTGCGGAAGTAACGATCGAGATTACGTTTGAACCACCCTGGCAGCCAAGCGACGAAATTCGAGAGATGTTGGGAGTATAATGACTTTTTATTCCATTGTTCGAAATAAGAATGGGATTTGTTGTTAGACTACGGATAGTAATCCTATAAATGATGATAATCTTATTCTGGTCTTCAACGCTGTCGAACATACTCTCTCGTGGTCATTTTCTCAAGCGCAACGGGAACAACTTCCATTAATCGGAGCATTTCGCGGCGGTTTTGAACGAGCTGAGATGGCTTTTGGTCCAGAGTATGACTATATTATGGAAGAGTATAGTCGCGGTGGGAGAGCACGTGAGCGCCTAGAGAAGATGGTTGGAAGAACGGTTTTTATTGATTGGGATTGAAAACTCTTGTGATAGGCACAGTACAATTTCTGAGTGA
>DUGB01000100.1 GCA_013331555.1 Candidatus Woesearchaeota archaeon | reverse complement strand
TTCAAATCCAGTCACTTCGTGACTCGATCTATGCACCCCCAGAGAATTATTGATAAAATGCCGTAAAGCATTAAGATTTAAAGCAAGGCTTTCACGGTTCATAATGGATTATAAATAACAAAAGTTTAAAGGTTTTCCTTACCACTTTTAAAAGGTACTTCTTATTCGGAGATACTGAGATAATTAATTATAGTCACGTTTTTAATGTCTCTTTTAATGTGCTAAGAATGATTGCTAATAGTACTAGATTTCTTTTCTTTCTAATAATCATCATTCAGAAATTTGTTTACTTAATTCTTACGGCTTCAAGATTTTTAGGTGCAATGGTCTCAATTTTGAACAATTTGTGAATTGATGTTGCCAAATCGAGACATCGTGCGCTTTCGCCGTGCATAACGATGATTTTGCGCGGCTGAGGATTGCAGCGTTTGACATAATTGATCAGTTGCCGCCGGTCGGAATGATTTGTGATCTCAATGCGCGCAATTTCTAAATTGATGAGGGTAAGTTTCTGTTTTCCGTTTTCATTGAAGTAAATTTCTTTTTCACCAGAACGAATGCGGAAACCAAGACTTCCCGGCGGCTGGTAACAGGTGAAGATGAGGGTATTTTTTTCGTTGGCGGCTAGTGTTTTAAAATATTCTACGGAAGGTCCTCCTGTTAATGTTCCTGAGGTGGCAAAGATTAGGCAAGGTCCTTCTTTCTCGATATTTTCATGCCGTTCTTTATGTGATTCAACGTTCTTGAAAATGTCTGATAAGAAAGGGTTATTCTCTTTATGAAAAATCTGCTGGCGAATATTACGATTGAGAAACTCAGGATATGCGGTGTGGATGGCAGTAATGTCCCAGACCATGCCGTCGATATATACTGGTGCTTTTGGGATTCTGCCTTCGCGCATGGATCGTTCCATGATGATCATCACTTCTTGTGCTTGTCCAGATCCCAGTACGGGCATGAGAACTTTTCCACCCCGCTCAAATGTTTTCTTAACTGTTTCTATTAGATACTCGTCAGTGCCTTGTTCTGCGAAGACATTATCTCGTCCGCCATACGTTGCTTCCATGATCAATGTTTCGGCACGGGGAAATTGCGTATTTGCTGGCTCTAAAAGGTTTGTACGGGCATATTTCATATCTCCCGTGAAACAAATGTTGTGAAGCCCATTTCCGATATTGAGGTGAACGATGGCGCTTCCTAGTATATGACCAGAGTTATAAAATGTTAAACGAACGTCTGGCGTGATATCTGTTACTTCGTCATAGGCAATCGTAATGGTGTGAAGAACGGTCTTTTTTACTTCATCGCTGGTGTAGATTGGTTCTTTTCCATCGCCACGCTGAATTTTAATCATGTCAAGTTGGAGAAGAGACATAATGTCTCGTGTGGGGGCAGTGCAGTAAATTGGTCCTTCATACCCATATTTAAGGAGGTAGGGAATTAGTCCTGCATGTTCTAAATGGGGGTTTGTAACGATGATAGCATCAAGATCGTTGATGTTAAATTCAGGTGCATCAAGGTAAGGATATGCTTCCGGTCCGTCTTCACTGGTGTCAATACCACAGTCGATAAGAATGCGTGATTCGGNNTATAGAAGGAGACAGGTTCTTCCTACTTCTCGGGCAGCGCCTAAAAAAGAGACCCTAATCCATTCGTGTTTTTTTTCACGAATCCATCCATCGTAGATACGATGTCCCACTTTATTGAGGAATTCTTTCCGTTCTTCAGCGTGTTCATAAAGAACTGCTCTAATTGTTTCGACAAGTTTTGAGCGTAATGGAGGGACTCGTTCAATTAATGGCACCCAAAATGTTTTTGCTCTGATTTCTCGTAGAAGTTCTCCTTGCTTGCCAATAACAAGGCCTGGTTTTTCGGCATTGATGATGACTTCGGATCGAGGAGGATCGAAAACAATCTCTTGTATGCCGGATTCCGGCGGTAGAATTACTCGGATAATTTTCTCCGCTTCTTTTGGTTCGAGACAAATTGCGGGTTCCATGCGAAGCTCAATTCTTTTTTTGAATTCTCTCACCGCGTTTCGAATCGTGCCTAGATTATCAAGAAAATAGTCTTTATCTTTTGTGTAAAAGACAATGTTTGCTCCTTCGAAGGCAGCGTCCGCTACTTTTCCTTCTGGTAAATACTTGGTAATTTCTTTTAAAATGCTAGCCATAGGGTAATTGTATAGATGTTCGATTGAATGAACGGGAAAGGGTTAGAGAATTTGGCCTATCGCTCAAGGCTTACTTCTACTTCTTTCTGCAGTACGCGTTTGATTTCTTTCGGTGTGATAACGATAACATCAATGCCGTTTCCAGATGCGCTATCGCGCTGGAGAGCGGTATTGACTGATTTTACCGCTAATTTAATTGCATCGTTTGTTGTAATATCAGATTTGTATTGTGTCTCGAGGACTCCATAGGCAAAAACTGAGCCAGATCCGGAGGAAACATAATCTCTTACTTTGGTAACACTTCCATCTGGATATAAGTCATATAAATGAAGTCCTTGGGTATCTTTTCCTGCGAGAAGGAAATGGACTATCCCAGGAAGCATACTCATGCGACGGATGTTGGAATAAAGGAACCCTCCTAATAAATTGGCTGCTTCTTTCATTGATGGTCTTTTATTGGTACGGATCTCCTTGAGTTTTAGTTCAGCACGGATAAGTTTGATCATCAGCTGGGCGTCAGAAACGCCTCCGGCAATTGTTAATGCTACGTCATCGGAAATAATATGCACTTTTTCAGCATGCTTGTCAACAATCATTGAGCCTGCTGTCGCTCGTTTATCTGCGGCGAGAACGACTCCGTCCTTGCACATGATACCTACTGTTGTTGTACCTGTCTTTAATTGTGGTTCTTCCATTATAAACACCTAGAGAAAGGATCTATCTATCCCTTTTATTTTTAGTTGTATTGGGGGTATTTGTTTTTAAATTTTTCTATTTTGTAATGTGAAATGCGGTCATGGTGAGATCATCACCGCCGTATGTTTTGAAGTAGCCTCCTGCTCGCTCTGCGATTTGGTGGAGTGAATGCTTGAAGAAACTTTCTTTTTCTCTTTCTGTTCTGCGAACAATTTCAACAAATGATGGTGCATTGGCAACATCTCTAATCATTCTTATCAGTTCATCTTTTCTCGAAGTGAAATTCAAGCCTTCAAATTGTTGATCTTTTCCCGTTACTGCTCGAGCAATATCTAATGCAAGTGTGTCATCGGTGATCAAAAGTCCTTCCAACTCGGTCTCAAAAGGAACTTGGAAAGCTGAGACAGTTAAATCTCTGTTTTGGAGTGGATTGTCCCACCCTGGTTTAGGATTATGGCCTCGAATATGTTCAGGAGTAAGGAGAGTTAAATGTCGACTGATAACTGTCCCATAATAATCGTGTGAATTAGCAAGTTCAGGAATTTGACCAACGTGCAGTGCGAGAAGGTGACTCAAACCTACTCCTTTGTTAAGAAGGTCTCTATCTTGATACAACCATTTTGATCTCTCTTGTCGGAGGAAGAGTGGACTATCACCGATACGGAGAAGAAAAATGTCTCTGTTTCCTTCTGAGTTTGGTGTACAGGTGTAAAAGATGCAGCTGAATGTTGTTTGTGGACAGTGAGTAACCAATGCTTTCCATCGATTTGTATAATCTTGAGCATCATTAAATGTTGGATTTAAAAATAAATCATCAATTGCCGTGATTCCCTCTTTACCTGCTGGTGGATTAATTACTTCATCTCTTGTTGTTTTTCCAGTTGCTGTTAAGTAAGCCGGGAGTTCCAGAGAAGGTAAAATAATGTTTTCATAGACAAAT
>DUGB01000007.1 GCA_013331555.1 Candidatus Woesearchaeota archaeon | reverse complement strand
TAATTAGATTTTCTACAGAGCCTCAAAAATCGCATTATTTATATACTCTTTTGATTTTCTATTTCTTTAAAGAGGTGTTGATGATGAATAAATTGCTATTGGTTCTATTTTCTATTCTGGTCATTTTTGTGGTGAGTTGTACTCCACCACCGCCAGGTGCGGGAGATGACACAGCGCTTGCGGGTGAAGCGGTTCGATCCGCTAATCGATCCGCTAATTGTAAAGATGTACCTGTTGAAAAATGTATTGAAACGTCAAAAGGAATTACAATTACTTATCCCAAAACTTTTACCAAAGACGGTTATACCAAAGCTGGGGTTACTAAAAGCCTTAATGATTCCTGTTCTGGAACGCGGTCATTGGATTATAGTTGTTCTCGAAAAGATAAGTTCCGTTTTTGTAGTACTCCTTGTTCTTCTGGAACTTCTTGTGTCGTTGATAGCTCTGCTGCCAAATGTGTACCTTTATGTGGCAATGGAAGAGTCAATGCCGGTGAGACGTGCAGTAGTTGTGCAAGGGATGTTTCTTGTGCGACAGGTCAACAATGTGAAAGTGGTGTGTGTGTTACTATGGTGATTCCTCCGCGAGAAGAAAATGTTAATGCTAGTGGTGAAGTAGCTGTGGTTGTAGATACATCTAGCCAAAGCGAAAATGTCATCGTAATTACAGTTGATACATTACCTGTTCTTGAAGTCACAGCAGAAAGTGGTGCGGATTTGAGTGGCGTCAAAGTTGAAGTTGAGGATTCAAGAATAGCTATCGATGGTTTGCAAGGGAGGGAACATTACCTCTTTATTCCTGACACGAACCAAGCAGGAGTTTATGTTTGTCCACGTGCTCAGGTGTTAGCAGATGTTGAACCAAACTGTCTTGATATCATTAGGTATACTGATGACCAATGTAAAAGCGGAACGAGCTTGTGTTCCTATGTTGATGGAAGGTACAAAGTAAAAGTGTCAGGTACAGGTGCGGGCGAGAATGAAGAACCAGCGCTCTGCGGTAATGGTGGCGTGGATGGAGATGAAAATTGCTTGACCTGTGGAGCCGATGTAACGTGTCAAGGAGGTCGAACTTGTCTCTACAATACTAGTTCTACGGAGCAGCGAACACAGTATGGTTGTTTTGGATGGTGCCCGACGCAGAGTACTGAATATTCTTGTGAGGGAGACATATTAGTAACCATTGGACAAACAAGTTGTGGTTCTCAAATCAGAAGCGAACGACAGTGTCCACAATCAAGATCATTTGATGGAATTCCATTGCGTTGTCTGACAATTGGTGGAGTTGCTAACTGTTATCAATGTAACCAAGGGGATACTAGAATGAAATGTGGTTCCTATTCATCTGGGGAATCTTGGACACAACAGTTAACCTGTAATCAGTTTAACCGTTGGGCGATAGTTTCTGGTTCAAACTCTACAACTCCCTGTCTTTCAGGACAAACATGTCAAGCAGGGTTCTGTGCATAAGAATATTTTTTTCTTTTTTTTTAACTTTTCTAAAAATGAGTTCTAAAACAGTTTGATCTGATTAAGGAAGTGATCTATCTTTTCCATTCTCTTATATGTGGTGAAAAATCAAGCTGATAGTTTGGAATACCCAGTGTTTTACCATATTTTGTAACTCCATTATATTGTTCTGGTTTTGAACGATCAACTTTGAATATTTCGTCTCGAAAGATAATATAATGGTATTCATCGTTTTTGAAATCTGCATACCAATTGTGTTTAGAATCTAACGATCGGCTTAACTCTTTAGCAACTGTCTCCGCTTGATCTCCCTTGATTTGGATAGTGTGTAAAGTCCATTTTTTAATCCAAGGAGTTTTATGCTCTGGAGTAACTTTTTCTACTTTTGTTTTGATTATTTTTACTCTATGAAGAACTTCTTTGAGTTCAAGACTTTCTTCAATGATTACACCTACATAATCCTTATCCATTTTTCTATTTGTATTTCTGAGATTTATAAACTTATTTTACCTGTTCTTATTGTTGGTTCATAAACACATTTTTACAACAGCATCTTTATAATATTACTTCTCTTTAGGAATAAAAATGGGAATCACTTTTTATCCTCTGGACTTTGAGTACACTGTTCGTGATGGCAAAGTCTTTGTTCTAATGTATGGGGCACTTGAGCAAGGTGGAAAAGTTTGTGTCACTGTTGAACATAAGCCCTATTTTTATGCTGCGGTGGATGGTGTCGATACACAGAAACTTGCTCAGCGATTGCAGACCTTGCGAGTGATGGTAGGATCCTCTGAAGAAAAAGTTACGCATTGGGAAGAAGTTGAGAAAGAGCTTTTAGGCCAGCGGAAGAAATTGTGGAAACTGTATACTTCTATTCCTAAAGCAGTTCCGGAGCTTGCCCGTACATTGGAAAGCTGGGGACTTTCAACGTTTGAGAAAGATATTCTCTTTGTCCATCGCTTTTTGCGGGATTGTAATATTACTCCTGCTGCTCTGGTTACAGCGGAAGGTGATTTTATAGTTCAAGAGCGTTACCGAGTCCCTTTTTTTGCTGCGCATAGTGTGGAGCAGGTTAGCAAAGAATCTCTCGCTACACCTCGTATTTTGGCGTTGGATTTAGAAACGTATGCTCATGATAAAACAATTGATTTTGAAAGAAATCCAATTCTCATGGCCGCTGTTTCGGGAGTTGATGAGAAAGGAAACTCTTTTCGCAAACTCGTGACGTGGAAGCAGTTCCCCCATTCGTTGGATTATATTGATGTTGTTGAATCTGAAAAAGAATTTCTTCTTCGTCTCAAGGAAATAATTATTGATTTCAATCCCGATATTATTACGGGTTATTTCTCGGATGGGTTTGATTTTCCGTATATTAAAACGAGGGCGGATATGTTTGGCATTCATTTTGATGTTGGTCTTGATCGTTCGCCATTATTCGTGAGCAGGAAAACAGGATTCCGGGATCGTGAAGCTTCTATTACTGGAATTTTGCATCTTGACATGCTGCAGTTTGTCCGCAATATTTTCGGGAAAAATCTCAAAACAGATACGTTTTCATTAGATGCCGTAGCCTGGGAATTGCTCCAGCATAAAAAGCAGGTCGTTAATCTTGATTTTTTATCTCAAGCGTGGGATAGCCATCCCGAGAAGTTGGAGGAGTATTGCAAGTATAATATGCACGATGCAGATTTAACGTTAAAGTTATGCCAGAAGCTTTTATTTGATATTTGGGAATTTTCTAAAATTATTGGTCTTCCTCCATATGATGTGATTCGGATGAAGTTTTCTCGTTTAGTTGAGAGTTATATTATGAAACGAAGTATGGAATTTAATGTTCTTGCGCCGAATAAGCCGAATGATGATGAAATGGCGCGCCGAATGGATAAAAGTGTTCAAGGTGCGTTTGTGTTTGAGCCTAAACCGGGGTTTTACAAAGAGTTGGCAGTGTTTGACTTCCGTTCTTTGTATCCTTCCATCATCACTGCGCACAATATCGGGCCGGAAGGATTTCGGTGTGAGTGTTGTCATGAGAAAGGAGCTGTTCCTGAACGTCCACAAGATTGGTTCTGTGTTGCGAACAAGAAATTCATTCCGCAAGTCTTGGAGGAACTTATTCTGCGTCGGACGGATGTCAAAAAGCAGATGAAAGAAGCTGCACAACGCGGTGAGGATACGACGATGTTGGCATCTCGCACGTATGCACTTAAAATTCTGGCCAATTCTTTTTATGGTTATTTAGGTTTTGCCGGTGCACGCTGGTACTGTTTGGAATGTGCAGGGGCGACTACTGCTCACGCTCGTCATTATATTAAAACTACGATTGCGAAAGCAGAGCAAGAAGGATTTACGGTGTGTTATGCTGATACAGATTCTTGTTTCCTTTTACTTGGTACAAAGACAAAAGATGATGCGTTGCGATTTATGCATGACATCAACCAAACGTTGCCTGGGCAGATGGAATTGGAGTATGAAGGATATTATCCACGAGGAATTTTTGTTGCTCAGAAAGGAAAAGATGTGGGGGCAAAGAAACGCTATGCGTTGTTATCAGAGAAAGGCAAATTAAAAATAGTTGGATTTGAAGTCGTTCGCCGCAATACGAGTACTATTGCTCGTGAAGTTCAGGAGAAAGTGCTGCGTTTAATTTTGGATGATAAACCAGAAGAGGCTTTGGCGTATGCTCGTCAAATTGTTCAGGACGTGCGTCAGGGATTAATTCCGAAAGAAAAAATGGTTATCAAAACTCAACTTACGCGCGAGATTGATTCTTATACTTCATTGGGACCGCATGTAGCGGTTGCTCAGCGTCTGCGTCAGCAAGGACATCCTATTACACCAGGGATGCTTATTGAGTATATTATTACTCCTGGCGGCGGTTTGACACGAGAAAGAGCACGGACAGCTGCAGAAGCAGAGAATTATGATGCGGAGTATTATATTTATCATCAAATTATTCCGGCGGTGGGAAGTGTGTTCGCGGTTTTTGGTTACACTGAAGAGGAAATTGAAGGAGAGAAGAAGCAGAAAGGGTTGAGTGATTTTTTTTGAGAATTTTGTTTGACTAAATTAGTTTATTTTCATAACTTAATCTAATTGTGGGTCTAGTATTTTATCATTTTTAATTACTTCCTTCTGATTGGTTCCTGTAGGAACAAAGCGAAAAACTATCATTCGTACTACTACATCACTTTGATTAATGAACGTATGGGGAGTATTGCCAACTTCAACAACATCCCCTTTAGTAACTAGCTCTTTTTGTTTTAGACCTTTGTCATTAACATAATGTGCTTCTATTTCACCGTCAATTATATAGAGAACTTCGTGGATTCTGGAATGGTGATGCCAATTTTGAACAGTTCCAGGTGCAATATCATTATAATGGATCTCATATTCATTAAAAATGTAGTAATCTACTGAACTGCCTTCTGGTTTATCTACGTGTAAACATTGAGACTTTTTAGTGATCTTCATTAATCCTCTATTCTTCAGAGTGTCTTTTTTGAAATCTTCTGAACATTCTTACTGGAACTGGACATTACTCAATTGATCTGAAACAACATTCTCTGTCGTTCCGGTTACTAATCCCGTCAGAATACTGCGTTCGTAGAGATAAAATGGTCCTTCAGCGATGACTTGGTGGTCATAGTATATTTGTTGTTGGTCGTTTTTCTTGAATGAATAGGTTAATTGATGTTCTTGTCCATCGAAAAGAGCAATGTCCTCTGCGATGAGTTGTGGCGTTCCGCCGACAAGTCGTTGTTGTTCAGGGTAATACAATAAAGTCATGCCGGGAATTTTAGCGGATGCGAACAGAATGATAATAGAATCCTGTGGTTGTTTGTCGACTGTTGCTTTTACCGTTCCAGAGAAACTTCCTTCTTCTGTGGTTGGAAAATCCTGAAAGCGGTATTCTTGTTGTTGCTGAACTTGAGCGAGATCATTTTGGAGTGTTGTATTGCGGTTGACAAAATAACCAACTACTCCCAACAGGAGTGCTAATGCGAAAATTGCACCAAGAAGGTGGAGAAGATGCTTTTTAGTCCTTCGTTGTCGGGCTCGCGGAGGCATATGGTTTTAGGAAGAAAAATTTCTTTTTAAATCTTTGGTCGAAGTGGCACAGTACAATTTCTGAGTGA
>DUGB01000123.1 GCA_013331555.1 Candidatus Woesearchaeota archaeon | reverse complement strand
ATTAATCTATTTTTTGGATGAAGCAGGTTTTAAATAAAAGAATTCCCCTCATTTTGAATCATACAATATAGGAAAATAAATCTTCATTACAATGAGGGAAACTAGTTATCTCCAATAAACGTGATTACTTCCTTAGTTTTAGCATTTATAACAATGCCAACGCCAGAATAGGCAGGATACTGGTGTTTCTCGTTGAAATATTCCTGGGCATATCCTACAGGGAACCTAACATAGACTGCCCAATTTTTTTCACCATCTTGGCAGGAGTTTCTTTTTTCCAACGATTCCCGTGTGGGATCAAACAAACCATCTAATCTCATCAATATCTCAAGCTCGGGATCACAAACAAGGAGTATCTGATACGTAAGATTATTTCTTAATTAAATTGCTGCCTGGGAAGCAAGATGATTCTGCGCAATATTAATTATTTCATTTTCTGCTGTTTAAATGTTAATTTCTTCTGTGGGTTTCTCTTTGAGAGTACATCCACTGATTAAAATAAGGCAAAGTACAATAGCACTGTAGGGCAATAATTTCATAATTCCAATGAGAATATTTTCTTATATAAATATGTATCCTAAGCTTCAGGTGTATTTAAAATTATTTAGAACTTTCCTTCTGCTAAGTTCTGCGCCATTGTTTGCAGTGATTTTCTGTATCGGGCAAGATCAATCTTTTTCCGTGCTACCCCATCTTCCATCGCCGCTTTTGCAATAGCAGGAGCAACATGATATAACACACGTGGATCAAATGGTTTTGGAATGATATAATCCGGTCCAAACTCAAAAGACGTTCCATATGCTTCCACAACTTCTTGTGGCACCGGTTCATGGGCGAGTGCTGCAAGTGCTTTTACAGCAGCTAATTTCATGTTTAACGTAATTCTACTCGCTCGAACATCCAACGCTCCCCTAAAAATAAAAGGAAATCCCAATACATTATTAACTTGATTTGGATAATCGCTCCTTCCAGTTGCGATAATGGCATCCGGAACAGCTCTCTTTGCTTCATCATATGTGATCTCTGGGTTTGGGTTCGCCATCGCGAAGATAATAGGTTTTCGAGCCATCCCTTTAAGTAGTTCGGGAGTAAGAATGTTTCCTTTAGACACCCCAATAAAAACGTCTGCACCAACCAGCACCTCTGCTAATGTACTTTCATTCTCCTGCGCAAACTCTTTCTTGTACTCATTCAGCGAATCCAAACGCGCTGTTGTAATTAACCCCTCACTGTCAAACATAAATATATTTTTTCGCTGTATGCCTATCTCCTGCAATAATTTTGCACAAGCAATTGCCGCTGCTCCCGCTCCCGAAAACACAATCTTACTTTGTCCAACCTCTTTGTGAACCAACTCCAACGCATTAAGCAGAGCGGCGGCGGTAATCAGCGATGTTCCATGTTGATCATCATGAAACACCGGAATATTCATTTTCTTAATCAATTCTCTCTCAATAAAAAAACATTCTGGTGCTTTAATGTCTTCTAAATTAATTCCACCAAACGTTGGTTCTAACGCACTGACAATATCAACAAACTTTTGTGGATCTTTTTCTGCAACTTCGAGGTCAAATACATCAATATCTGCAAAGCGCTTAAACAACACTCCTTTGCCTTCCATGACGGGTTTGCCCGCCAATGGTCCAATGTCCCCCAGACCTAAAACCGCAGTGCCATTACTAATTACACCAATCAGATTTCCTTTCGCAGTATAATTATATGCTTTATCTGCATCTTTTTCAATCTCTAAGCAAGGATATGCAACTCCGGGAGTGTATGCCAAAGAAAGTTCTACTGCCGTGGAACAGGGCTTCGTTGGAACGACAGCCACTTTTCCAGCAGGCATCCGCTCATGATACTCCAAAGCTTTTGTTCTCAATGTCACTTGTTCTTCATGAGCCATAGGTAATCACAATAGAATCTCCATCTTGCGGGGCATAATCTCCCCAAGCGAATGACTGATTACCATTCACACTCATATTTAAATCATGTGTAGCATCGACACACCATTGATTTCCCTCGATTAAAAGGCATTCTGGTGTCAACTTTACGTCCATTTTCTCTAACACGTGCCGAAGGACCAGATTATCAGAAAAAAGTCGAACTTGATCTCCTTCCTCAACTGACACATAGGTATTTCTTTCTTCAGTAAGATTTGTTATTTGAATGGTTTTATCTTCAACAAGGATACGCAACGTTATTTCCATCCCCGATTCTTTCCAAGGGTATGGACTATACTCCTCACAGGAATTTTGCTGGCATAAATTTTGTGAGCAAAGAACATTGGTGGGTTTGCCATCACAGAGAAGATAACACTCTGCATCAGTGCGACACATCCGCTGTGGGACAGGTTCCTGTCCAGTCGGAGAGGTTGGATTAATAAATCCCGGAACTGTAAATCCCAGTACTAATAGAATTAGGAAACCAATTACTACTACTTTTGCCCACAATTTTGATGAAAGCACCATAATTTTAAAGAAAAAGAAAGAAGAGGTTAAAAAGATTATTGTTTATCGGACAACCAAAGAGCCTTTCATTCCTCTCCAACTATCGCAGCTGCTACAGAGATATTCAAACGTTCCCGTTCTCTCAGCAACGAATTTAATCGTTGTCAATCCTTTAACTTGTTTTTCTACCCCAAAAGCAGGAATAGCAAAAGTAAGCTCCAGATCATTGGGAAAGAGGGTAATTGCTACCTCATCTCCTTTATCAACAGTTAAAACACTTGGTGAAAAGACCCATTTCTTCACATCAACCATAAACTCTCTTTTCTTCCCTGTCGGCTCTGTCACTGTGTCTGGAACAGAATTTCCTTCATTAACCACAACCGCTTCTTCTGTTGTCTGGTCAACCTGGGCAGGTGGAACTTGCAATGAATCTTCACCGGCACTCTTTTCATCATTCAAAGCAACAGTATTGTTTTTAGTAGGGAGAGAATTCATCTCAAACCCTTGTGGGAAAAATAAAGAACCATCTTTTGTTACATACGAGTCGAATTCCTGACCAGCAACAAGCAGTTTCATTCTGTAAAGCCCTTTTGCTTCTATTGACGATTGTAACTCGGCGGTAAACGGTGGTTCTAATATATAATTATTAACATACGTTACCACTCTTCCTTCTGCTTCCTTCAATGAAAGTTCCGCAGAAGATTCTCCCTCAGAGAACCGAAATCCTTGCGTAACAATTGAGGCAATAAGAACAAGAACTAATAACCCAGTAATGACTTTCCACGCCATTGCATCTGCAAAAAATCCATGTTCCTCATTACTTGATGTTTCAGCTTTATCGTCCGCCCAGGGATTCTTAGGGGCCGATGTTTCAACGACTTTTGCTGTTGGTTCACTAGGGCTTTTTTGCGCGGTCTGTTTTACCGGTGTAATTGTGACATACCCTTCGTCATCTTTTTGAGAAGTCGAATACTTTTCCTGTTCCACTTCTCGTTTTCCTTCTAATGGTGCCACATTTTTCTTCCCTACCGATACAACTACTTTTGGCTTCACTTTCTTAGTGGCTACTCCTTTCTTAATCTCTTTTTTTGCTGTTCGTGACATGCTTTCCCTGTTCTGACGTGGAGAATCAACAATCTCCTCTTCGATAAACTCTTCACCAAAATAAGACTCATCAATCTCGTCCAACTGTTTTTGTTCCATTAGCAACACCCCTCTTAGAAGATTTGGTCTGAAAACAATTTATAAATATTTAGCTAGTTCAGAACACTGATTTAAGAATGCTTTAAGAGGCTATTTTTCACCGCGTATTTCAACTTTTTCTACCATTCCATCCTTAATTCTAATCACGCGTTGAGCATGGCTCACTAGCGATTGATCGTGAGTTACTAGAATAATTGTTTTCTTTTCCTCTACATGCAACTGAAGCAACAACTCCATAATTTGTTTTCCCGAAGCAGAGTCAAGATTACCTGTTGGTTCATCCGCTAATATGATCGAAGGGTTATTAATAAGAGAACGGGCAATTGCCACTCGTTGCTGCTGACCTCCGCTCAATTCATTCGGACGATGTCCAATCCGCTGTTCCAAACCAACTCTTGCTAGTAGTTTTTTTGCTCGTTCGAGTCGTACTTGCTCTGGGATTCCTTGAAAAATTGTCGGCAAAACAACATTCTCCAAAGCAGTCAGAGAATGAATTAAATTAAATTGCTGGAAAACAAATCCAATTTTCTTCCCGCGCAATTCTGCTAGATCAGATTCTGTGAGTGTTGATATATCTTTGTCATCAATAATCACTTTTCCTTTTGTCGGGACGTCGAGAATTCCCAACAAATTCATCAATGTTGATTTTCCACTTCCCGAAGGGCCAACTATCGCCACAAATTCTCCTTCATAGATTTCTAATGATATCCCTTTAAGCACATCGAGCGCAACTTCTCCCATCAAGTAACGTTTCCAAACATCTCTCAGAGCAAGAAGTGGTTTTTTTTTTGTAACTTTCTTTTCTCGATGCAGTGCTTGTTTCATCTCCATTCATCACTTCCATTGTTCTATTTATTCATATCGCAAACTTTCAACAGGATTAAGTTTCGCCGCTTTTAATGCCGGCGCCAAGCCAGAGATACATCCCAAAAAGAATGAAAATAGAACAGTTAAAATAACAAATCCCCACTTAATTTCAACTTCTAAAAATGCCGGTCCTACAACGAGCACAAAAATAGATTCTACTACCGTTGCAAACACAATTCCCAACGCGACTCCAATAATTCCTCCTCCTAATCCATAAAATCCCGATTCAACCAGAAAAAGAAGCAAAATGTGTTTGTTTCTCGCTCCCACTGCTTTCAGCAGCCCAATTTCTTTCGTTCTTTGCAGTACGGCAGTATACATAGTGTTCATAATTCCCACGCTTCCAACAACCAATGAAATTGCTGCGATTCCAATCACCACTAATCCCACAATATCTAATATCACTGCAAACGTCTCGGCCATTTGTTGCGGCGTCTCTACCAAAAAATCTTCATTTCCTTCTTCTACCCCGCGTGATTTTCTCAGTTCTTTTTCAATACTCTTTGCGGCGATGATTGGATCCTCGCCGGATTGAGTTTGGGCAATAATCAACCCCAACTCATCTTTTTCTCCTAGTATTGTCTCATATGATTCTAGGGGAATGGTTACTGCTTGGTCATCAGGAGGACTTCCTGTCCGATCCCAAAAACCGACAACTTTAAACTCTTCTTCTTGGACCAAAATCGTATCTCCTAATTCAATTTTCTTTTCAAACAACTCTTTTCTTGTATATTCAAATCCCAAAACAGCCTTATTGAGATCACCTTTGTTCAACGATCTCCCTTTCAGAAGATGAAAGTTTTGTGTCTCACCAATGAGTACCCTTTCGTCGGGATCAGTGGGCACTCCCATCACCATGAAGTAACGTACGTGATCATTAAACTCAATTCGTGCATATGAATGAATCACTCCTGCAGTTTTTTTTATTTCTGCCAAGCTATCTATTAATTTAAGATCATCTTGGGTAATCTTCACCGCATCAATGCTCAAACCAGGAGTCAATGCACTCCCTTTCGCTGTAATAATTAGCTTATCATTTCCTAATGCAGAAAACTGCCGGGCAATAGCGTTTTCAAGCCCCTGACCAAGTGTAATCAACGAAACCACTGCGGCAATTCCGATAATAATCCCTAGTAACGTCAAGAATGACCTTTTTTTCCGCCGATGCACTTCTCGCCATGCTAAAATAAAATAATCTCTAATCATAACAATAAAAAAAGAAAGGAAAATTAAAAAGGTTGTGTTTTTAAATCAAAGAAATCCAGCAGTTAATGGTATTACGACCCAGTGCAATACGCTTTTTCTGGAAACAAAGGCAATTGGGCGCAGTGTGATTGTTGGCCATTCATAGATCTTTGATCTCGACAATCTATTGTTTCCGTCCGCTGACCACACGATGTCGGGAACGTATACGAAAGAGATTCTCCACTACAGCTGCTAGTCGTATTCAATCCCGTGATTTGGCATATTTGACATACTCCTGTAGCAGAACATTGCATTCCACTCTGACAAGCTACATCCACAGCACACGTCAAACAATTCTCCTCAGTATCAACGATACCATTGCCACAAAGTGCTGGCCCTTCATTTTCTCCCGCTCCAGTACCATAGACCTGTACTTTATACTTTCCCTCGACATATGTACACCAAGTTGTTCCACTTTTACACTGGGCATCAGTATATCCAATAGTTACAGCACAATTTGGTTTGACATCTGCCAGCGTTCGCGCAAAAGGACAAACATAAACACCTGCTTGGTTTGTGTCAGGCACGAAGATATAATGTTCTCTCCCCTCCAAACCCCTCACAGCAACTCTAGAGTCTTCTACCTCAACTTTGACGCCACTCAAATCGACCCCTCTCTCCACTTCCACTTCAAGAACAGGCTCAGCATCAACAGTAATAGTGACAGTAACGTTCTCCCCTTGATCTTCAGTTGTCACATCTACTTCACCCACAGCAGTAACACCCTCTTCTTTTGGAAGGATGACTCCATAATTCACCAAATCAAAATTAGTTCGCACGACGTTGGAAACACGCACTTCATCAATAACTCCTTTAAATTGTGAAACAAAATTAGCAACTTGCCCAATCATCAAAAGATTCCCCCCGACACGATAACGGATTGGTACAACAACTGAATTGTCTTTTATTCCATCAATATACACTGCCATCTCTCCTGTTTGTGCATTATATGTTCCCGCTATGTGTGTCGCAACATTTTTTGCAACCACCTGTTGAGAAGTCACCGTTCGAAAACCACGAATGCGATCAAATACACCAAAAACAACTTTTCCTTTGTTCGTGCCAAGATAATAATTATACAATGCATCTACTACTGGCCCATCAGATTCCACTTTGATAACTGCTTCTACTGTCAAAGAACTTGTGAGAGGAATAGTTGTTGCCCGGACATATTGAACTCCTTGGCGAGTATTATACCCTCCATTAAATTTAAGTCCATTGCCTTCAACAAGTCCTGGCCCAAACTGTGCACTCACAACGCTTGCACTCTTTTGGCTCACCTCTTCCTTCGTGGTTCTTCCACTTGGTTCATTAAAATGAAACAATGCTACTGTGCTTGTATCAACTGGATACTCACTTCGCAGTGCTGTCACATTCACCGAAAGAAAAGCGATCACAAATAAACTCAACATAATTTTTATAATTGATTTCATACCACACCTCCAAATAAAAACTCCAAACAACCACCCCTCTCCAAAAGTAACTTGTACTTTTGTTGATAAAGATTTATGTCTGCCAATCTCAGTGTGCTAGAATACTATTTAACTTTTTGCTTAAGCAAGCTTAAGCAAGAAGAAGCTATTTCTCAGACAAATGTGCCTCTAAAATAAAAAGCGAAGCACATTCTTTTGTCTCTTCATTCACCACTGCTTTATCAACAATTATCTTCTTCAAAAACAAAGGACAATCAAGGACAATACTCTCAAACTCTCCTCCTTCACCATTAACAGAAAGACCATATTTCTGGTGAAGTGTCTCTAACTTTTCTATCTCTGTTATTGTAATAATTTTGTTTAACCAACTTTTATCCAATCCTTCTCCCGCAATTGCAGTCAAAATAAATAAAAACCCTTTTTCCAAGAGTTCTCTCATTTCTTGAATTGGTTCTTTATGCCAAAGTGGCGAAAATATTTTTAATCCAGACTCCTCAGCAATACGTTCAATACGATCACGTTGATAAGTCGATGCAACCGCTCCCGTCACAATTCCTTGTATGTTATATTCATTCTTAGCCCGCAGAATCACTCCTTTCAAATCATCTAATTCTTTCTCTTTTTTACCAGATGTTTTTCCAACAACGAACGGCAGATTCATCGCCTCTGCTTGTAAATAGACCAACTCCACTNNCTTGCCGCCCGAAAATAACACCCCCAGGCGTAGATTATGAGTTGGATAAAACGTCCGCAAGTACGCCGACTTTGAGGTAAATTTATTCTTCTTTGCCAGCTTTCCCAGCGCATCATCAAATCGGGAACCATATTGGGCCGCTGTTTTTTTGCGCAGCGCAATCTCGGCCGGAACGCCGCTTTCCAACGCAATGTCACGCAGAATTGATTTTGTTTTGTTTCCCACTATTTTATAGTGTGCAGGAATACGCAGTGCAAAACGTACCAATTCTAAATCAAAAAACGGCAAGCGCAGCTCGATATTCTTACTCATTGTCACAACATCGTCGCGATACAAATCTCGCTCATACATCTTAAGCAATCCCGAAACACACTCTTTATTCACATTCAGAGCATGTTTATGTCGTTCATACCCAGCAAAAATCTCTTCACTTCCCAAACCAGAAAAAATAACTTTACATCCATCTTGTCGAGCAACTTCACACGCGAGATAAAAAGGCAGTGCTACTCCAACTTTGACAACATTGGAATCCTCAATCAACGGGACAATTTCTTTTAACAGTGTGGGGATATCTTCTTGTTTCACTGTCTTTATTTTCAGATTTAAACCAATTTCTTTAGCCGCTTTTGTTGCGTACACCAAATCCGTTGCAGGGGTATTTCCTTCCACTGCCGCCGTATAACACGTAAATTCATATCCTTTCTTTTTCAGATAATGGGCAATATACGTCGAATCAACTCCCCCTGAAAATAACACGCCAAACTTTTGTTGTGGAACTCGTTTCTCAATGGCATCTTCAAGCAATCTTCTTGTTTTTATCTTTAACTCATCATAATTTTCTTTGTGTTCTGGAGTACTATCTAAAAATTCTTTCTTTTCAATACAAAGTTGTTTTGTTTCTATATTATACTCAAGAATCCAACGCGGGTTCAGTTCTTGAATATCATCAAAACCAATGCTCTCTAATGCTTTCTTTTCTGATGCNNTTGGTCCCGCGTGTGTGCATACCACAACGGTTTTTCACCAAGCAGATCCCTTACCACTTTTACTTTATTTCTTTTCCAATAAGCAAAAGCGAATACCCCATCTATTTCATCAATCTTCGTTGTCCCAAAACGGTCTAAAAACTGTAGCAAGAATTCCGCATCATTTCGCGCTTTTAATTGGTATTGCTTCGCAAGATATTTCCAATTATAAACTTCACAATTTGCCGTCAGTGTTCCCTCTCCTTGCAAAGGTTGAGGTACATGATCAACAACAGCGTGAAGAATATGGCCCATGGCATCGGTCGTTTGTAGGGAATGGAGTTCCTGGACGGTATTAGCATAGTGTACGTTTTCTGGTGTTGCAATTCCAGCTCCATCTTTTCCACGGTACGAAATGGTCTGCAGTCCTTTTCGAACCATATCTCCTGCTTTCGGATTACCAAATATTCCTATTATGCCACACATAAGTAGTTAATTTTGCGCAGATTTAAAAAAGTATAGGAATTTCACTTCAAGTGAATCTCCAGAATATCGCCATCAAGTAAAACGTGATTGAGCATAAATCGCTGTCCGGGGAACTTTGCGCTCTTGCCCCACACTCTCGCAAAGTGGAACTTATTCACAAAATCTTTATGCATCTTATTGCACACGTCTCCGATTGTCGCTTTTTGGAACATAATGAGCGGCTCTTTCATATCCGCATCTTTCCTTGGCTCTTTCAAGTATACTCTCATAAAATTTAATTTTTGGAAAATCATATTTTTCAACTGCTCAATATTAAGGTCAGTCTCTGCCGAAACGACAATATCAGCATTCAACTCTTTCTTTACTCTATCAACGGTTTCTACGTCCGCCAAATCAACTTTACTGATACAGACTATGGCGGGGAGGTATTTTCTATTTCCTTCAATGCAGTCAATAAAATCATCAATATCAATCGGGCTGCGGATGAGGACATCAGCACTCACTATTTTAAATTCTCGCATAATCGCCCGCAGCGTTTCATCATCAATATCAATCGGGACTGTTTTACCAATCTGAATCCCACCGCGTGATTTCTTTTTGATGAACACTTCCGGCTTTCGTTTGTTCAATCGAATTCTTGATTCCCAGACTTCCCTCAAAATAGCAGGATAGTGTTCTGGGTGGTGAACATCAACAACCACCAAAACTAAATCTGCAGTATGGATTACTGCCAATACCTCTTTCCCTCTTCCTTTTCCTGACGCCGCCCCGCTCACAATTCCCGGCACATCTAAAATCTGAATATTTGCCTGATTATGTTCCATCATCCCTGGAATGACTGAAAGTGTAGTAAACTCATACGCTGCAACATCTGAATGTGCTCCTGTTAATCTGTTGAGCAGGGTTGATTTTCCCGTCGAAGGGAAACCCAATAAAAGCACCGTTGCATCTCCCGATTTGCGAACAGAATATCCATGTTCTGATTTTCCTGTTTTTTGTTGAACTCGCGCTTCTTGCCTGTCCCTTAGTTGAGCAATTTTTGCCTTGACCAATCCAAAGTGTCCTTGCGTCGCCTTATTGTACTTTGTTTTTCGCAGTTCATCCTGCAGTTCCTTGATTTCTTTACTATAATCCGCCATAGTCTTTATTCACAAGTATAATTTTGTTTAAATGTCTTTGCGCAACGTTTATAAACGCTCTTTTCAATATTTTTAAAATGGTCGTTTCATTTCTCCAAGTACTTCAATCTTATTTTTGGATTTTTGTAGGTGGGGTAGTTATTCTTCTCATTGGTTTTACCGTTGGAATACTTCTCCGCAAACTCGGCGAACGTCTCTTGCATGAAATTGGACTCAACGCGATTCTGATTAAAATCGGCATCAACTCCAATGCCGAAAAAGTTATCCCTTCTATCTTTGCATATGCAACCTACATTCTCACCATTATCTTTGTTTTGGATATTGTGGGCATCAAACCTACTGTTCCTTTCTACATCATTGTCGGTGCCATTCTGGCTCTTTTCATCTTGACCATAATGGTCAGCGTTAAAGACATTCTTCCTAACTTTATCGGTTGGATTTTCATTCAAAAGAAAGGTAAAATTAAAATTGGCCAAACGATCGATGTCCGCGAAATAACTGGCGTCGTTGAAAACATCGGTTATTTAGAAACAGAAATCCGCACTGACAAAGGTGATTTGTTGTATATCCCCAATTCCTTGTTTTTAAAATCAAAATATCTTCTAAAGAATAGGTAGAAAATTTCAGCTAAAAATTGATTGTCTCCTGCAATTGAAAAGTAAATCTTTTGTTCTTTTTGGGATAAATGCGCTTTTGATAACCCACCAATAAGTGTTATCTCGAAAAATAAAAACTATTTCGCACTTTCTAATATGCTAATAATATCCCACACTTTAGTCCGGTGGTAAGACGAAAGATCAACTGAATTCATCTCTTCTAACTGTAGCAATGCTTTTTCAACACACATTGCTTCATTTCCTTTCAAAATCGAGATAATACTCTCCGCCCTTTCCTTCAGCCTCTTACTCGTGTCTGCATCTGCCTTTAATTCATCAAGGCACTCTAACGCATCCATAATAACTGTTGTTGCCATTATTATTTTTTCTGTTGCAGCTCTTCCAAAACTTCTTTCTGCATCCCTTCGATACTTTCTTTAAGCTTCTCTTCTTGCTTTGTAAATGCTTTTAACCGTACATCCACCGCATTTTTTCTTTCCTGCAGTTCTTGTTTTAATTTTTGCGGCGCGGCTGCAATCATAATCTTACCTACTATTCGAAACGAACTTTGCGCTCCTTCTAATGTCTCCAAAGCCGAATCAATCTCAATGGCCTGGTTCTGAATCTGTTGCTTTTGTGTGCTGACACTCTGCAAGTTCTGTTGCAGAAGACGGAGCTGGTTTACTTTCGCTTGGGTCATTATCTCTTCCCTCGCTCTTACCTTGCTTTAATCTTATTGACAATCTGTCGGTCTTTATAGAGAATTTTTCCGCCACAATAAGGGCAGCGAACCCGCGTCGTCGTATATTCAGAATCAACTTTTTTTCCGCAATCCAAGCAAATATAGTACATATGAACCCCCTATTGTAATGAGTATGCTTTTCCCGTCATGCTGACATGACACTTTCGGCATTCCCAAATTCCCAACGCCACTCTCTTCACACCCATTTTATTGCAGTGTGGACATTTCTGTCGTGTTCGCATTGGTGCTTCCACTAATGCAAATTTTGCTCTTGTCTTTCGCCCATAACGTGCGCCGAATCGTTTTGTTGTTGTCATCGTAAATATAAATGGGGCTGCCCGGATTCGAACCGGGGTTCAATGGTTTTTTTAGTATTAATACCCAAACCATTAGTGATAGCCAGGCTACACTACAGCCCCACAGTTTATTTATAAATATTGCTGTTGAAAAGAAAGCAATTTAAAAGGTTTATGGTTAGTTCTACCATTTTTATATGTTTTTGATCACGCGCGGCAACGAGAGAGTAATCAATTCCTTCGTCGCCGGAGTTAATACCTTCGCCTCAACTCCATCCCACCAGAGTGTATCTTCAATTCGAATGCCATATTTTCCTGGAAAATAGACTCCCGGTTCTAATGTAAAAATATGATTTTTCCCAATCATCCAGGGCTTTTCTTTCCCAAATGAAGGTTCTTCATGGACATCAATTCCCACCCCATGCCCCAGGGCATGGATATAATACTTTGATTTCTTCCCTAAAACTCTTCGTGTCTCCACATCCAATTCAAAATATTGTTTTCCACTTTTAGTAACTCTCCGAGCAGCTTCTTGGGATCGTCGAACTAAATTATACATTTCTTTTTCTTCTGTTGTCGGAGTTCCTAGATAGATAGTTCTGCTCATGTCTGAGCAATAGTTCTGAAATGACGCTCCAAAATCAAGTAGCAGAAATCCTCTACTCAATTGTTGCAATGATGTCACATGGTGGGGTACAGCTGCATTTTTTCCCATCGCTGCAATGGTTGGAAACGCAACTCCGCCTCCCTGCAGCTTCATACTCCTTTCTAAAAAGAGGGCAACATCTTGTTCTGTCTGCAGCGTTCCCCGCGGCAGCTCCCGCATCAATTCTTCAAATGCGTTCACACTGATTTGACACGCTTTTGCAATCGTATCAATCTCTTTTCGGTCTTTTTTTACTCGTAATGATCCTAAAAATGGACCAACATCAACAAACTCACATAAAGGCCACATCTTTGTTAGCTTCTCACCCCATTCGTATGTCAATGCTGATTTCACAATTCCCACTCTCTTTACTTTTCGCGGAACGTCCTCTCTCCATTGCTTTGTTAGCGTTTTTACAGTCACTCCTGCTATTGTTGGCTTCTTATCCAGTGCGGTTAAATATAATCGCGCCGTTGAATGTTGCACCACAAATAGGGCATGAGATGGTTTCATCCCTGCGAAATAAACCACATTACTGTCTTGAGAATCATCATGGGAATAATAAAAAAATGCCAGATCAATCTTTTCTTTCTTGAGATACTGCTGGAATAAAGAAAGTCTCATTAAATTACACCATAAAAACAATCTTAATAACTCTTTCGTTCATCTTCACTCCATCATCGAAAGAAATATAAATCTCTGGTTTCTCATTTTTTCCATGAAGTATTACTTTGTTTTGGTTTTCATTTTCCTCCTCGTTCTTACTGCTTGTGGCAACAAAACTGTCGTCCAAGGTGATGATGGTTCAAAAGTTGAAGTAACGTCAACAGGCACAGGTTGGTGTGATACGGGTTCGTTTGTTCGTAGCAGTTATGCTAATGAGCAAGGTCAGCTCCAGCAAGTGAACATGAAAGTTGTTGGCAAAGAAACGATTAGTATTGGTCCCAAGACCTTAGAAGCATGCCATATGGTCCAGGAATGGAGTGAAGGCACAGTTTCTACAGAAAGCTGGACTACAGAAGACGGCAAACATTCCAAATCCATTATTCGCACCCAAGAACAGCAGCTTATTACTGAATCATGGGTTGATAACAGTCGTGATTGTGCAAAGATGTATGATCCTTCTTCTAAACAAATCTTCTTCGAAACCTGCAATTAGTCGTTTTTCCCTCTCAAGACCAAGACGAAAAGCATAAATAGGTCAAAAAAACAATATCCCTATGCAGAAAGTGGTTCTTCCCAACGGCATTACTGTCGTTTATCAGCATAAGCCAGGCAATTCTGCTGTTGTCGAAGTTCTTGTGAAAGTAGGAAGTAACCACGAATCACCTTCCGAGCGAGGTATTTCCCATTTCTTAGAACATATCCTCTTTGAGGGAACAAAAACGAGACCAACCAATCGTGACATTTCCAATGAAATTGAACGTATCGGTGGTGATTTCAACGCCTACACAACCAGCGAGAGGACTTGTTTTTATGTCCAGGTTCTCCGTAAGCATTTTCCTAAAGCCGTAGAAATTCTTGCTGACATCTTTGAAAATTCCTTCTTTGCCGAAAAGAGCATTGAAAAAGAAAAAAAGATTGTTTTAAAAGAAATTGATATGATTAACGACGAACCCCGTTTTTATCAATGGTTATTGTTTCAAAAAAATCTCTTCATCCATCATCCCTGTCGCTATCCGACGTACGGAGATTCGAAAGTCATTCGCGGTCTCACTCGTCAAAAAATATTGGATTACTTTCACAAACACTATATTCCTCAAAATATCGTTGTTTCTATCGTTGGAGATCTTCCTCGTTGGAAAAGAGAAATTCAAAACAAGTTCAACCTCGCCGCTCATCGCCCCCAATCCTTGTCTTTCACACCAGAGCGGGGAGTAAGTAAGAGTATAACTGTCCGTGAAAAACGTAAGATTGCTAACACCTACACTGTCCTCGGTTTTAGGACTGTTCCTCGCTCGCACCCAGATTCATATGTTCTTGATGTCATCAATGCCATTATGGGCCGCGGACAGAGCGGGAAACTCTTCACGGAAATCCGCAGCAAGCTTGGATTGGCATATGATGTTGGAACACAGCATGTGGCAGAAGTCAGTTTTGGTTACTTTGCGGCCTATGCTACTATCGATCGAAAGAAAATTACTATTCTCAAAAAACGCGTTCTTGAGGAGTTCCAGAATCTCACCAAAGCCAGTCTCCAAGACGTGCAAGAAGCTAAAGATTATATCGAAGGAAGTTATCTCCTTGAGCTCGAAGACACTCAAAAAGTTGCTGATCAGTTATTATTTTGGGAAAACGTGCGCAACGCTCAAGATCAAAATATGTACCTAAAGAACATTAAAAAAGTAGCTTTAGCCGACATTATTCGCGTTGTCCTTCACTATTTCCATAGCGAAACGTTTGTTATTATTGAAGGCAAATGAACCACTCCAAGACCAAAAACATTAAAAGAAGAAGAAATCTCCCTAATCCAAAAATGGTGAATAGATATTTTCTGTTGTTTCTACTCTTAGTTGTATTAAGCATCCTCCCTTTTTCTGCTCTTGCCGTTGAAGAAGGCTGGAGTTGTGATTACGAATATAGCCGTGATGGTGGTTGTGATCCGGCCAATAACCTTTACTGCATCAATAATGTCTGTACTCGGTATGAGCAGTCTCGTCTCTCCTGTAGCGACACGGAACTTGGCGAAGATCAAGATGTTTTCGGAACAGTTAGTTATCGCTATCGTCATACTGTCACTGGAGAAATTGTTGAAGGAACACAATCTGATCAATGTTATCTCCTTGGTCAAGGTGCAAATCAAAGCTGTCGTGGGTCTGACTGCTATGTTGAAGTAATTACCTGTAATCCTAATCCCACTGACGAAAATCGCCCTCCATTCTACGTCAATCAAGAACAATGCGATTACTGTTCTGATGGTGCTTGTGGATTCTTTCGCGGCAACTATTGCAACTATCGAGATAACGCCGACACGCAATGTGATCGTGAAGGCGACATTTACTGTTTAGGGGGCATCTGTCAAGCATTTAATTCCGACTTGCTCCTCTGTAACGACACAGAATCACGTGTGACCAATGTTGTTATTAATGGTACGATTACCTATCGCTATCGTAATCCAGATAACGGCTCAATTGTTAATGGAATCGTTCAAGATGGTTGTTATCTTGTCGGTCAAGGTCTAGTTTCCAGTTGCTCTGGCAGTGATTGTAAAGTGCGAGAAATGACTTGTAGCAACCGCACTCGAGAAAATCTTGAACCTTATCAAGAAAATTTGTATCCTTGTTACCAATGCAACCGTGGTTCTTGTGTCCAGCGTCAGCAACCAACCCAATGTTTTGATAATGATTTAGATGGCTTTTCAGCAGGTTCAGGATGTCGTGGCACCAGCTTGGACTGTGACGACACCAACCCCAATATTCGACCCGACAATCTTACCCAAATCGTGGGTGGTTGCGGTGCTGGAGGTTGTGAAAATGTCCACATTCCTGAACAATGCACTGATAACAAAGATAACGACTGCGATGGAAATATAGATCAACGTGACAGCGAATGTCCCAATACACCAACCTCTCATTGTGCAAACGGTGTGCGTGATTCTGATGAAAGTGGTGTTGATTGTGGCGGAGCATATTGTACTGCCTGTCCTCGTTCTCCTCCACCTGTTAGACCAGTTAATGTGACTCGTTTGGTCAATACCACAACTACAGTCAATCTCTGCCCAGCTCCATGCAGCTCTGGTGAAGTCAAATGCGACTTTACAAATGATCAAGCTTTTGTCTGTAGCAATCATCAATGGAGCATTTCTAATACCTTTTCTACATATTGTTCTCGGGCTACAGAATGTGTTCCTGGTGAATTAGTGTGCGACACTGAAAATGGAATTTATCGTGTCTGTACATCATATGGGACACTCAGCGAGCCGCTTCGTGAGGGATTGCAACTTCTTTGCACCGCAGAAACCTGTCGTCCAGGCGAGCTGATTTGCAACTCAGAGAATCAGGCACACTACATCTGCTCTCCAGAAGGGCTTGATGTCACCCAGCCTCGTGAACAGTATTCAGCTCTTTGTGAATCTAACTCCTGTGACCAGACTCAAGTCCAGGTTCAATGCAAGCCATTTGATTCTCGCCAAGTCCGTCGTTGTGTAAATGGTCAATGGACGGCGTATGGAACTCAAGGTGCAACAGAATTATGTTCATTGACCGTTCCTGACCTTTGCAACAGTGCCATCGCTCAGTTTCAATGCGACAACAGGCAAGAAAAAGTTCGTCTCTGTATCAACAATCAATGGACAGAATATGATTCTCAAGACTATTCCGTAAAATGCCAACCGGGTGAAGAATCCAGCGGATTATTTGGCTGGTTAGGATTGTTCTTTTCATAGTTTTTTAATATTTTTCTTCAACAAATCTATAAGACAATCATTTCCAATCTATCACCACAAAACATCGTAACTTATCTTGTAACGTCGTAACTTTCCACAAGTAGTTTCAACTTCTTCGCTTTTGCATTATTTTCAAAATAATCTCGCACAGGGATAAGCAGTTCATTGATCGCACGAGCAGTGGCAGTCTTCAAATCAGCCGGATGAACGTTTCCATCAACAAAAGCATTTTCCAATTCATCATATGATATAAAAGTCACATTTCCGCCATATTTTTCTGGCCGCAGGATTGTTAAAGAATTCATCCTCTCAAAAACAATGTATTTGCAATACTCCAAAATCGGATTATCTTGCACTTGTTTTTCTGGGCAGTACGCCTTCTTAAATTTCCGCACAATTTCCTCTTCCGAATCAGTCATAAAAATGCACGTATCTGGTTTTGATTTTGACATTTTAAGTGCAATTGCACGTTCCTTCCCTTGGAGATCTGATTTAGGTGGCTCACCTAAACCCATTAACATATGATGTGATACCACTACTGGTTTTTTGTAGCCCATTTTTAGGGCTACTTCTCGCGCCAGCATATTGACTTTGCGTTGATCCATTCCCAACTGCGTAATATCTGCTCCTAAATGAAAAATGTCTGCACACTGCATACAAGGATAGAAAATCTGCGCTGCACTCAGTGCATCTGTTTCTTCTCGTCCCATAATCTGGCTGCAACGGGTGATTCTCGTTACGGTGTTCAACCTTCCGATGGTAATCACTTTCAACCAATATGCAGAGTCATTCATAACATCTGATGCCCAAAGGAATTCCACATTTTTCATATCCATACCGCTTGCCTTCCAGACTTCAATAAAATATTCCCCTACCACTTTTATCTTTTCCAGATCTCCGCCCAATTTGTTATTCATAAGAGCAAACCAATCCGCTACCCAGAATTTGAATTTGATTCCCGCTTTCGTTAATTTATTCACATTGATTGCTCGCAGCAACCCTTGTGCAATATGGATTTTTCCGCTCGGTTCAAAACCATCATAAGCAATTGGGTGTTCCTTTGTCTTAAGTAACTCCAAAAGCTCCTCTTCAGTCACTATTTCCTCTCCGACTTGCTTTACAAGATCAACTTTTTCCTGAAGATTCATAGCATCTGTAAATAACCAATTCTTTAAATACTTAACTTATCCAAATCATTCTGAACGGCAAAATATAAATACCCACTCTTAAACTGCTGTTTTGGAGGGAACTGTTGTATGGTAAAAGCACTGTTATTTGATTTCTGGGGAACGCTAGCAGAAAATGGGGTTCAAAGCCCGATCAAACAAGTAAAGTATATTCTCCGCATCCCCGAGCCTTTCTCTGAATTTGTGGTTCGTTTTGAGCACGCTATGATGATTCAGTCATTTCCAACACTTACCGACGCATTCCAAAACGTCTGCAAAGAATTTAACCTCCCTCCTTACCAATCTCAAATTGAAACTCTTATTGGTATGTGGAACAAATCCTGGATGCTCGCTTTCCCGTATCCCGAAGTCGAAGAACTACTTACTACTCTTCATAAAGAATACACACTCATTTTAATCTCAAACACGGATGAATTCTCAATCAATAATGTGCTCAATAAATTTAACCTTCGCCGTCACTTTGACCATATTTTTCTCTCGTGCGATCTCGGCGTCATTAAAACTGACAACGGATTTCTTAAAACCGTTCTTGATCGTGCTCACCTTGCCGTTGAAGATTGTCTTCTCATCGGTGATAGTATTCAAAGTGACATTGTTGCTGCCCAGCGTGTTGGTGTCAACGCTATTTTGCTTGACCGCAGTAACACCCGCGATTTTACCCCTAAAATCAAGAATCTCCATGAACTCCAATCTTTTCTTGCCCACCAACAATGATTGAAATAACATTTTTAGGAACAGGTTGTATGCAGCCAACCAAAGCTCGTAATCATTCTTGCATCGCTTTATCATATAACGAGGAAATTATTATCCTTGACTGTGGCGAAGGCACGCAGCGTCAAATGCGTATTGCTGGTCTTAAACCAGCAAAAGTAAGCACCATTCTGCTCAGTCATTGGCACGGCGATCACGTTTTTGGGTTGCCCGGTCTTTTAAGTACCATGGGTGCTGACAAACCAGACCGAAAAGTTACAATTTATGGTCCTCCAGGGAGTAAAAATTACCTTGATCATCTCATGCAGTCCTTTGCTAAGAAAGATATCATTGAGTTTATAGTTAAAGAAGTAAAAGCCGGAGTTATCTTCAATGGTGAAAAATATTCATTGGAATGCCAACCGCTACGTCACTCCGTGTTATGTTTCGGTTATCGTTTCCAAGAACATGACCGCCGTCGTATCAATGTCGCTAAAGCAACCAAGCTGGGGCTCAAAGGTCCAATCTTGGGCCAGCTTCAACTTGGCAAATCTGTTCTTTATAATAACAAAAAAGTATCTCCAGATGAAGTCACTTATATTGTTCCTGGTAAAACCATTAGTTACGTTGCAGATACTGTCCCCTGCGATGGTGCAAGTGCTTTAGCAAAAGATGTCGACCTTCTCATTTCTGAAGGCACACACCTCAATGACATCAAAGAAAAAACAGAACAATTTATGCATCTTACTGTTAAACAAGCTGCTCTACTCGCATCCGCGAACAATGCTAAAAAACTAATTATTACTCATCTTAGCCAGCGTTATAAAGAACCTTCTGAAGTTCTAGAGGAAGCTAAAACCTATTTTCCTAATAGTACTGTTGCTGAAGATTTTATGAAAGTCAAACTATAATCTCCAGAGAACTTAAATAATTCTTTATATTCAACATAGGTATGGATCGTAAAGCCAAAGGCACTCGTGGTGAGCGCGAGCTGGTAAAACTCTTCAACGAAGCAGGGTGGGGTTGTATTCGTATTGCTGGATCCGGCAGTTCGCGGTATCCTTCCCCCGATATTCTTGCAGGCAATGCCATTCGCCGTCTTGCCATCGAATGTAAAGTAACTGCTGAAACTAAAAAATATTTTCCGGATGATGAGATTGAACAGTTGCGCACGTTTTCCCAGAAATTTGGCGCTGAAAGCTGGATTGGCATTCATTTTCCTGCTGAAGAATGGTATTTTCTCATGCTTGAAGATCTTGAAAGAACTGGCACTGCCTGGGCCGCTTCACTCGGCGACGCAAAAAGAAAAGGATTGACAATTCAAGAATTGATGGGAAAAGAGAATAATGTTCCTCAGAATTCCCTAGAATAAATTTTTGACAACCCAAGGAATAACTTTTGATTCTGCACGTCTTAAAGAATCGTGCGTTGTACTCTTTCCTTTCTTCATGATTTTAGAAAGTTGATCAATGTTTATCTTACGGTTCATATCATAATATCCATACGTGTACGCTTTTTTGATTACTTCTTTCTGGTTATCTGTTAGTTCCGGAACCAAGTATAACATAAACGCCGTTTTTATTTTTTCTTGGTATATTGAAAGATTTGCCACTTCACCATGCTTTTTAATTCTTCCAATAAATTCCTGCAATGACTTTTTAGCAATCGAAGCCAGCTCAAGATAACAAAACCCATCGGACTGAAAGATTAAAGGTTTTATAAAAAATAAATCCGAACTTAAGTCTAATATGGGGGAGGTCTTTATTTCCGCTTTTGAGAATTGGTACAAATAATAAAGTATGTTTCCTTCGACATCCAGTTCTAGATATTTATCTTTTTTCACGGAATCAATGTATTCTTCAATATTCTTCGGGTTGCCTTCCAAGATTCTTAAACTCTGCACAGCAACATACTTTTTACTTACAAACTTATTCAGAACAAAAACGTGGGCGGTAACTTGATATTGTTTGGAAAGTTCTGAAATTTTATTGGGATACTTATATTTAATTTTGCATTGCCACATGGTTTTTTGATTCTCTAGTTCTTTTTAAGATTTTCCATAGTACGGATATATCCATGATAGATTATAACTATAACTTGCTCATCTGAATGTCAGGATAGTAAAATAAACTTCATGGAGACACGAAAATGGCATCCGCAGCGGGAGGAAGGAAAATAGGGGAACCTGTAGAACAGCTAGTTGATATCATAGAGGTAGCTGGCGGCAGAAGAATAGGAGAACTGGCAGAATATCAAACTGAAATAAGGGTAAGACCCGTTCAAAGAGACTATTGGCCTGGAAGATCAGAATCTGCCGAACAAGGCCATACCGGGTATGAACCCCAAGAGTCCAAAAAAAAGTTACATATAATTTGAGGTGATAAGTTTGGAAGATGAGCAATTTACACATTTACGCTGGTTGGAAAGAATATCGTCAAGGAAAGATTTCAGACCGTGAATTAGAAAGAATAATCAGAGAAAATGCAAGATTAAGAAAAGTTGCCGTTGATCTTAATTCTGTCTGTAATTTACGTTGTCAACATTGCAGTTATGACCTACCAGAAACTAAGCTGAAAGAAGATTTGACTGCTCAAGATTTTTGTAAAGTTGCAGATCAAGCAATAGACTTAGGGGTTAAAGTTATCGCTTCCGGTGGAAAAGAACCATTGCTTGTTCCAGAAAAAGCTTTAAGATTATTTTCACACATAAGAGAAAGAAGTAAAGACCTAGCTACGGGCATTGTCACTAACGCAACATTAGTTGATGAGAGAAGATTAGGACTGCTTCAGAAAATGGGTTTAAGTTATATAAATGTAAGCATAGACGGTACTGAAGAATATCATGATCAAAATCGGGGTCAAGGAACATTCAAGAAAACGTTTGAAGGATTAAGAACGATCCAGTCTTCTCATATCGCAGAAGAGGTGCTCGTATCTTCAACATTAATGAGTTATAATGCAGACAACCTTAGAAAGTTAATGAAATTTTGTTCTGACAATGCAGGTGTAAACGATTTTTATGTCGGGGTATACATAGCCACAGGAAGAAACCGAGATGAATGGAAGATTACATCTGATACAGTAGTGAAATTTTTAGATAGCATTCAAGACCATGAAGGTGAAGTAATCTTAGATGTGCATTCTGACACACAGCAAATATGGGATGACTTGGAAAGAAGTGGTCACATAAACGTTAATAACACCTTCGAAGCAAGGGATGGTATCATTGCTGCAAAAGTAGGTCGACACCATGTAATAAATTCAATGTTTACTTCTAACTACTGGAACACTTTGCTCATTTCATCAACAGGACATGCTTTTGGAGATTATTGTTTAAGAGAAGATCGTAATTATTTAAAAGATGGAAGAGTTGTAGGAAATGTTAAAGAGACAAAGCTTAAAGAGTTATTTGCTCGATCAATACAAGTAGGTTTTCCTTATTTCTTAAGTAAAATTTGTAAATATTCTTAAATAAAGTCTCCTTATTTGTCATATGCCATTAACTATTCACTTGACAGAAGGTCCAAATGTTCATGGACTTCCAGACGATAGAACTCCTTTGTACGTCGGTCATTACGTTTTGGGAAATAATCTTGTATTTCTGGTTCTAGAAGGAAAAAAAGTTGGAACACCTCGATCATACAAACTTCATGTTGNNGAAGACGATGAAATAGCTCCTCTTGTCGAAACAGAAATAACCCTCTTTACTCACACTTCTCCAGAAACAATCATTGATTTTACACATCAAGGAACGCTAGGTCGTCTTGTTTTGTCTAATACCTCTCCTCGAGCTCACTATTCTCACGGCAGTATTGATACAGCGGTTGAAACCACATACAATCTCTTTGGTCCTCGAGAAGCTTCTTTGTCATTGTTACCGCAAGGAATCGACCATTACGTTTAATTTAGACATGTTTTATTTTTAAAACTACTATCTCCCATATAAGCAACAGTTTCTAATCAGCCAATCCCTGTTTTCTCAATACTGCTTGAAGTTGTTCATGATATTCTTTCCATTGTTCAGGAGTTATATCAAATCTTCCAAAGCAAGATTCTAAATGAGACAATTCACCAATCCAATTTTTGAGTGGATCAATTTCATGCCCTTGTGTGAAATACATTTTTTCCGTATCATATCCTAATCTTTGAAAATCCAAAGCACAACAACCTAAAGTAGTTCCACTAGAAATTGCATAGTCAACAAAAATTACTGATCTATTTGGATTGGGTTCCCCTCCAATTAACCTTACTGCCGCATTTTCAAAATCTTTAAGATCAATGTTGTCCTCAATCTCTTCTAAGTATCTAGCCATACTATATCTAATATTCAATGCAGTAATTAGTGATCCGTATAATCCAATTTTCATAATAGACNNTTCCATGCTTGCAGGGGCACGTTCGCTAGTTATCTGATAAACTAATTTTAGTCTGACTCACTTAAAGCTCCTGAAACATAAAACTAGTACTTTCAAGATTCTTAGATAAAAACACCACTGGTCACTGGACAACCTCGGACAGGGTATATAAACCAATTCTGGGCATAGTAAGTCTAGCAAATGCGACCTCACCATCAAACGATGGCTGAAACAAAACGCGAAAGCAAGAGGCAAAAAATGAAACAAAAAGAAAGTGAACATGCGCCCGAACGAAAGTTCCGGGCAGGAGGAATTTCAGCAACAATTTGGCTGAATAAAGCAACAACGCCGAAAGGCGAGGCAACCGAGTATCGAACAATTTCGTTAGAACGAAGTTATCTTGACAAAGAAGGCCAATGGCAGGCAACAAATTCTTTTAGAATTAATGATCTGCCTAAAGCAGGAATTGTCTTACAAAAAGCATACGAATTTGTTGTATTACAAGAGCAAGATTTATCAAATGGAGGAATTAATTATGGTAGAAACTAAATTGGTGGTTAAAGTGGAAAAAATGACGATCGAAGATTTGCCCGGTGTAGGCGCAGCAACTGCAGAAAAGTTAGAATCAGCAGGCTATCGTGATTTAATGTCCGTAGCTGTGGCAACACTTGGTGAATTATGTGAGGCATCAGGTGTAACAGAAACCGTCGCCCGCAAAATGATTAACGGTGCTCGCGACAGTATGAAGATGGGTTTTGAAACAGGAACCGAAGTCATGAAGAAACGGGAACTAATTTCCAAGATCAGCACCGGTAGTGATCATTTCGACACACTGATGGGTGGTGGTTTTGAAACCGGTGCCATTACAGAATGTTTTGGTGAGTTTGGTTCCGGAAAAACACAAGTTGGGCATATCCTCGCGGTAAATACTTTACGCGATGATCCTGATGCGTATGCAGTATACATTGATACCGAAAACACTTTTCGTCCGGAAAGAATTAGACAACTAGCAGAAGGCGCAGGACTCAATCCAGAGGATGCTTTAAATCGTATCATGGTCGCTCGCGCTTTTAACTCTGATCACCAGATGTTATTGGTTGAAAAAGTTGATACATTGATTACGGAACAAGGCAAAAAAGTTCGTTTAGTAGTAATAGATTCACTAACCTCACACTTCCGCGCTGAATTTATTGGACGTGGTACGTTAGCTGAACGACAGCAGAAACTGAATCGCCATATGCATATGCTATCCAAAATTGCGTCGACGTACAACATCTGTGTGTATGTGACTAACCAAGTCATGGCTAAGCCGGATCAATTCTTTGGTGATCCAACCCAGGCAATTGGTGGTCACGTTGTGGCGCACGCTTCCACTTTCCGGATTTACTTACGTAAAGGTAAGAAAGGAACACGGGTAGCAAAATTAATTGACGCCCCAAACTTGCCCGATGGCGAAGTATGCTTTGAAGTTCTCGAAGGCGGATTCAGAGATATCAATTAATTTTCTCTTTTTCTTTATTTTTATTATTTTTAAGTAGAACCCAAGTTTGACAGTTTGCCAA
>DUGB01000141.1 GCA_013331555.1 Candidatus Woesearchaeota archaeon | reverse complement strand
CTATTTATCTGTCAAAGTTGGGTTGTTATGTTCTCGGTGTTAATGTATCCTTGAGGAGCAACAAGTTCTTTTGCGCGTTCATATTGGCCAGCTTTCTGTTCATTTCTTTTTCTGTCTGCTTCGGTTAGTTCTTTAAAATCGTTTGAGGTTTTACTTTCAACTTTTCCCACTTCTATCTTAATCTCGGAATTGATCTGTTTACTTGAGGTGGTTGGGTTGCTCTTTTCAAGATAAACAATTGAACCAATGATTATGACAAAGATTACTAACAATATTATTGCTCTATGCTTCATCTTTCTTTACCGCTGTTGATGCCAAGTATGTTAAAAATCCGGGGAGAAGGGGTAAGACACATGGACTAAGGAATGAGACAAATCCTGCCAGAAATGCGATGCCGATGTTTATCAATGATAAAGACATGATCTCTGCTCCTTCTTGATCTGCACTTGAAGATTCTAATATGTTTGTGACAAGCTCGAAGTTAGCCACACGACTCAATTGATTTACAAATATAAAAATGCCAATGATTACTAATAATAGTCCAAAAAAGACATGAACATACTTAAACCATGGTGCTGTTTTTTGGATTAGTTTGGTTGCTTGACCAGCGAACATACCAAGAACCAAGAAAGGGACTCCCAAGCCTAATGTGTAGACCATTAACAAAATAAAAGCACTTGAAGGACTGGTGGTGGAAAGTGCTAGAATTGCACCAAGAGCAGCACTCACACAGGGACTCCAGCCAACAGCAAATGCTGCTCCAAAGACAAATGAAGTGACGTAAGAAGAGTTAAATTTTCTTTTTATTGAGATGCTGTGTTGTTTTTCAAGGAATCTTGGTTTAACAAGTCCCATTAAGTACAGTCCGAAGAAGATAATGATTACCCCTCCGATTCTTGCCAACCAATCCTGAACAGTATAGCCAACATTTGTAAGGACAGTTTGCAGTAACACTCCCACTATGGAAAAAACAACGGAAAAACCCAATACAAAGAACACGCTACTTTTGAATGTGTTCCAGTTTATTCTGTTCATTTTATTTTACCTATTTCGTTTAGATACCTTTGCTTTGACCATCTGTCAGGAGCTTTTAGTATTCTCTCTCCATCTTTTATGATTATTTTGGTATGCTGAGAAGTTATGCCATGTTCTTTTGCTAGTTCTTCCTCGAGTAGATCAACATCAGAATCCCGGTAATTAACTCTAAACCCAACAACATCGTGTCGTTGTAGTTCGTTAAAAGCGGCGATTGTTTCGACTTGTTCAGCATGACAAATTGGACACCATTCAGCATAGAAATAGAGGAGAATGATTTTACGTTCACGTACTGCCCGATCATAATCGTTCTTATTGAATATGATGTATGGTACACCCTGACTTGCAAGGTGTTCTCCACTATAACTACTGTTCACATTATAGTTACTATTATTGTTTTCTATGATCAATTCTTCTTTGGCTTCATTCTCTGTCTGTGGTATTGTGCATCCGCTTAAGAACACTAAAAGTAGCATTATATATCCCATTTTCTGGTTATTTTTTCTCATCTGCTCGCTGTTCTGAAAAATCTTACACTGAGAAAAGCAGAAAGCCCCGTTCTTTAGATCGGGGATGAATGCTGTCTTTCTGCTTTTCTGGTGTCACAGAAATTCGCCTATCAAAGAAAGTGTCTATGTTCAAGCCTCGCCATTTATGGCGGGGTGAGACACTTTCAGCGAATTTCTCATGACTCTTTATGAAATGCTATTAGTTTTATTAAAGCTTGCGATTACTTATCGTTAGTAATTCTTGATTTTTTTGCAGAAACAAGAAGAGAGCGTAAAAACTCTTCATTAAAAGCTAATAAAAAAATCATTTGGGAATTGGAATCCCCATCTTTTCACATAACCTTTTTTGGTTTTCAGTCAACTTTTTGTAGTTCTTCTGAACAAATTCCTGGAATTCAGTATCGATGTCGTGACTCATGCTGAACACCACCTCCCTGTTGAAGTCTTGCAAAGAATTGTTTTTATTTAAAGTTTGTTCATCACTCTCCAAAGTAAAAAATACGTTGCTATCGTTTGGATACACTTTTAGAAATTAAGCAACGTTTTTTGTTCTCGCTGCTGCTTTAAGAGTCTACTTTCGTGTAATAAAGAATCAAGATTAAATCCAAACTTACGTAGAACGTATTCTTTAGCATACTGGAGAAGAAGTTCTTGTGAGGCAAAAATTAACGGTTTTTGGGCTAAACTCTTTCGTGATGCTTCCCGGCAGACCCAAACTCCCAAAGGAGTGGTGTATTCTGGGGTGATGAACCGTAAGGCCAGACAGGAATACTGGCGTTTAAGTTCTTTCATTTTTTCTGCAACAGGTAAGCGAGCGGCATAATAACCCCCGGCAGTTTCTTCGGCATACGTTTTTCTTTCGTGATAGTTTTCGTAATCTGTTGAATAGGCAAATCCATCTTTCGACCAAGGGTTCACTTCTTTGTTGAGGTATGTTTCAAACAATTCGTAGCTCCACGGCGTCGGAAAAAAAAGGAAGAAATAGTAATTTCCCCATCCCCCTCCAGCGAAGAAGGAGAACTCACCACAAGGAAATTCTTTTATTTCAGCGATGAGTTTCTTGCCAATCGTATCATCAACTGCGGTAATACTCCATCTGGTTGGCACTAACTTACGGTTATGCTGTAATCCCAACGTTCCTACAGAAAGAATCTTACTGAGGTTGCTTTCTTCAATCCCTTTTTGGTATAATATTTGTAATCCTTCTGACGATTTGAGATCAGTGTCGCGGACAGCTTTTTCAACATGAGAGTCAATTTTTGGATTTGCCGTGATGCGAACATTTTTTAATTCGGCTTGCGGTCCGAAGGGAGTAATATCAAATTCAGGTTTCTGAGTGAAGTGGGGCTTATCTTGTAAATTGACTTCAACTTCGACGGCTTTTTTTGCCGTTCCCACTTCCTGACAAATGTCAAGGAATTTTCCGCGTAAGGTGTGGATGTTTGATTTTGTTTTAGAATTAACCAAACCATAACGCATATTGGCAACCTGTGGAATGGAGAAATTACCGCGGTTCCACAGATGTGGTGAGTCATAATAACTTGTATCTCCAGAATATTGCGGACTGAGGATGCCAATGTTTACGTTGGGATAACCATAACGGCCGATGAACGGAGCAGGCGCCGAGCCTTGGAAATCTGTTTTGAAGTCTTTTGGAATAGAAAATGGCAATGGTTGTTCGATGTCTTTATACTTGACGCGTTGGAGTTTCATTGGTTTAATCTAAGAATTTTTGTCTTTAAAAGAGTTTAGTGGACTTGTCCAGTGGGTTTTGGTACAAGAGTATTTTTATCACTTTTTAGGGATAGTTTCATAAATTGCTCGAAATTTTGATACCCCATGACAAATTTATATCTTGTTGGAACGGTTCATACCGATCCGGATGGAATAGAACGTTTAGACTCATTATTAAATGAATTGGCTCCAAAAAGAATATTTGTCGAGATATCTGAGGACAGGGCAAGAAAAATTATTTCAAATCCTCTTGAAGATCAGATGAAAAAGCATGAGGAGGTCATTGAAAGCTGGAGTCAGCAGGGATTTGTTTTAACACCCGAACAACGAGCGAAATTATTGAATTTGATACGCTTCAAAAATGGAAGTCATGGTTTTGAAGTGCGTTCTCCTTCTGAATATAAAAAAAGAAATATTTTTACTGATGTTTATTATGTTGATATCGCTGATGAGGAAATTGTAAAAGGAGTGAATGAGGCTTTAGATAGAAGCCAAGAACCTACGCCAGAAGTAAGACAAAAAGTTCTTCGTGGTTTACAAAGTCCAATTGAAAATCATATGGCTGACTTAAGAAGATTGGTTGATTTTCAGTATAAAGAAGCTCATTGTCTTGCTTCATACTTTGATGGTATGAGTCATGATCCCGAGTTTTTTGAAAGAGAATTAGCGGAACTATCTCCTCAAGCCAGAGAAAGTCTTCGCCGTGTTTTTGATCCTAAGAGAAATGATCACATTGCTGATGGTATTAGAAAATATCACATTAATGATGAGATTTCAATAGCGGTTATGGGTGCAGCACATCTTGGGATGGTTGGTTATCTACTATCCGATTTAAGACCTGATTATATTTTGTTGAATGAATTTTAAGTTTCCAGTAACAGAACAAATGTTTAAAAACCTGATTGCTTTTTTGTTCTTTAGATGGGAGAGCTAGGCTGGCGCGCTAG
>DUGB01000034.1 GCA_013331555.1 Candidatus Woesearchaeota archaeon | reverse complement strand
GAAAATGTCAAACATGAGTAATAAAACAGATAGGGCACAAGAAAGCGCTTTGACCACTGCTTTAGAGAATAATGGGTTTTCTAAAGAAGAAATTTGGAAAAGAATAGGAAGAGAGAATGACTATGAAGATCAGAAAAAAGAGTTCATAAACGCTAAAAAAGAATCTGCGGCAATGGAAAAAGAGTTTAAGAAAAAAATTAATGTCATTTTAAAAAATAAAGAGGAATTTATCAAATAACAAACCATGTTCAAATATCTCCTTGCACCATTGGAAGATTGCTCTGACAACGCATTAAGAACACTCTGTCATCGTTACGGAGCAGATTTAACATTCACTGAAATGACCAGAGTTGAAGGGCTTGCCAAGAAAAACAAAGCAACGTGGACACGCTTAGAATTTCACGATTCAACCCCCGTTGCCATTCAACTTCTGGCGGGAAAAGAAGAGCAGCTCAAGAGATTCCTGAGCATGTTCAAACCTCATCCAGGCTTTCAGGGATTTAATTTCAACCTTGGCTGTCCTAGTCCGGATGTCATCAGGCAAGGCCGTGGATGTGCTATGGTCAAACGAATTCAGAAAACACGCAAATTGATCAAAATAGTAAAAGATTACGGATATCCAATTTCATTAAAAATGCGGTTGGGGATGAATGAACTTGAAAAATCAAGAAAGGTCTATCTTAATTTAATTGATGGAACAGACCCAGATTTTTTTATTGTCCATGCTAGAATTGGAACTCAGCATTATGAAACGCCACCAGATTATAGCATCTACCCTGAATGCGTTGACATCGGCAAACCAATTTATGCCAATGGTGATATCAACACCAAAGAAAAAGTCTCAGCTCTCAAATCAATGGGAGTCAAAGGTGCTATGATCGGCAGATTTGCGGTACGAAACCCCGCAATCTTTAACAAACTAAAAGGCGAATCCGTCCCATCATTTGAACAACTCAAAAAAGAATATTTAGAACTAGCAGAAAAATACAACGCTCCCTACAAATATCAAAAGAATGTTCTCAAACGATTAGGAAAAGAAGAAAACACCCAAGACACAAAAGAAGAAGAAATGCTGAGTTTGGGATGAAAAAACCATTAAAAATATTGACACGATAAATTTAACAAGGGATTTTTGCTACAGTATGAGCTGGCTTGTTATAGCAAATGTGTGATAAAAATATTCGAATACTTAACACATTTGATGTACCGTTGTGCCTATACTTAACAAAGGTTGCATATGTTATGTCCAATAAGTTCAATAAACCATTTTTTTTCCCCTAGGAACTCAATTTGAAGGACACCTGTCAGTTATCGAAAGTTTTATATCATTCCATAATTTAAAGTATTTTATGAATTATAAACTTCTTTTTTCGATTGCGTTCATATTAATATTCATTTCTGGCTGCGGGAACGGAGAAAGCTCAGAAGGAGTCCCAAAATATGAAACCTGTGAAAAAATAAACAGCGAATACCTGCAAGACGACTGCTATCTTTTTGTTGCAGTCGGTAGTAAAAACCAAGAGTTCTGTTTAAGAGTAGAAGGAAAGAATAGTATATTAAGTATAGGTGATATGTTTGAGCGGATTCTCCCTGCTCAGTGTTTTTCAGAAGTAGCAAGAGTAAAAGAAGAAGTAAAATTATGTGAGACCATTGGCTTATCCAATTTTGAATTAGGCGAGCATTATAAAGAATTATGTTTTATGCATATAGCAGAAACAAAACTCGACATAAACATCTGTGAAAAAATAGATGGTGATGAACGAAGAAGTACATGTTATGGAGAGATAGCTAAAAAAAGATTAGATGAAAACTTTTGTCAGAATATAAGTTTATCTTATCCCGCTGCGGGCGATGATTGTTATATAAGTATTGCGGAATCCCAATTAAATACTTCTTACTGTGAGAAAATACATAATGACTACGCTAAGAAGTCTTGTTATAAAAGTGTAGAATATGCAGAACGAGAGGCACGGAGGAATGGACTTCACGAACAAATAATTGATGGTTTCGAAGAGAGGCCTCGGGCTCAGTTAGACACGGGGTGTGGTAGTGACACAACGGGATATAATACAAATCTCTGCTTTCAAGAAGCAGCTATAAAGAATAAAGATGAAACCATCTGTAAAGAAATTAATGGAATGTTATTTCCCTATATACAATATGAATGCTTTCGTAAAATTGCTGAGGATGAGAAGAATATAAGTATTTGTGATTTTATTGTTGATAATCCCGAATATTCGTATGAAAAATGTTATAGTGAAGTTGCGACAGAAGAAGAAGAATGTGAAGAAATATCTCGAAAGTATAAAGATAGATGTTACCACCGTGTTGTTAAAGAGCGATTTAACTATCCTTTAATTCTTTGGTCTAAGTAAAAGTATAGGACCAAGATAAGTTAGTTCTTCCGGTTCCATCGAAAGCATAATCATATTTCATCCAAGCTGGTTCAGAATAAGTAGTAAAAGAAAGGAAAAATAATGGGATGAATTAAGAGATTATTTTGTGAGAGAAGAAATATTCTAAAATCACACTCTCGTAAACCACACCACAAACGTTTCTTTCTTCACCGCAAATTCTTTGCAATGATCAAATGTTGTAGAAGGATTAGCTGTCAAAAACTCCAATTTCTCAACTCCTACTTTCTGGCGAATATCCAACGAGAATTTTTCCATCAAGGGCTTTAATTCTTTCCCAACTCTGA
>DUGB01000119.1 GCA_013331555.1 Candidatus Woesearchaeota archaeon | reverse complement strand
AGGAGAAAATGTCAAACATGAGAAATTATATAATGTTTGAGAAATGTTGAGTTTAATTGGTTAAATAATGTTTATATTTTATCTCAGAGTTATATAAATAATAAAAGAGATTATTAACATAGCAAAAAAATCATCGTCCATTTGGTAAAGTCATTTGGCTGATTCCATGCTTGCTCAAACCATTTATTTGCGATTAATCCAATAAATATACCACCAGAAATTGATGCAGCTTTCCCAAATCTCTTACTATTAATCACATTTACAAATATAATTTCATAAATATAAAAAACCAACGTATTTAAAATTTAGGATTGGAACAAAGACACCTACTCCCTCTTATACTCCTCCTCAAAGAATTGCACTAATTTCTCTGCCGTCTTCCCACCTACACCTTCCACTTCTTTTAACTCTGCAGATGTCGCTGAAACCAACCTCCGCAACGACCTAAATTTTGATAACAAATTCCGTGCATGCACAACGCCAATGCCAGGAAACGAAGAAACAGCAAATTCTATCTGCTCAATAAAACTCTGCGGCTTCTTCTCATGCAAACTAACATCTCGGCCGCGGTTCTGCTCCCGTTTCGCCATCACCGCAAGTAATGCCGCCGTATCTTTTGGATTTTTGGTATACAACACCGGCACGCGAAAATCCAATACGATCGACGCCAATAAACCACGGATCGCATTCGGATGAACATTGCGTATACCATAAATGTCCTCTTCCCCTTCAATAACTAACACCGCTTTAGGAAATTGATCGTGAAGATGACTAACTTGCTCCAATAAGCGTCCATCAACCAGAGAGTTCACAAAGTCACCCACCTTTTTCAATTCCACTCCCACCGTTCCGGCAACAACATAATCTGCAACAGTCAATTGTGCAGTCTGAACAGAAACACCTAACTCAACTAATTCTTTAACAACTTTATTATCTTTCTCCCGATGATCGGCAAGCACAGTCACAATAGTATCCTGAGGAATGAATTTCTCCAACGTGTTGTTTACTGATTGAGGTTGAAGAATCAAATTCTTCTTTAATTCCCGCAAATGTCGATACATTCGTTTCTCTTTATGATGCGCACTCCAGCGATAAGCTTCATCGCGCGTGCCTTTCGTTAGGAAAATAGTAACTGACCCTTCCTCAAGACGGCCAGTCCTGCCTTTACGTTGAATGGAACGAATCGCGGAGGGAATAGGTTCATAGAAAAAAACATGCTCCACTTTAGGAATATCTAATCCTTCCTCTGCAACAGAGGTAGCCACCAACACTTGAAATTCACCCGCACGAAATTTATCCAGAACCTCTTTCTGCTGCTTTTGAGAAAAGCCAATCCCTTTTTTCTTTGCCTGACCAACAAAAATGTGCGCCGTCACCATAGAAGAGGACAACCTCTTCACCAAATCCTGAGCTGTATCCCGAAACTGAGTGAATACAATCACTTTCGCTTCTTTTTTCTCCTGAACAAGCGCAGAAACAGATTCCACAACTTTTTGCATTTTAGGATGAACAACTCCTTGACCAACCAATTCTTCTGCTAAAAACATCGCCGCTTTCACAGATTCATCTAGAAGTAGATTCTTTACTGCTTTAACAGTCGAATTTTTCCCCTCTTCACGCAATTTGCTAAAATAAGAATGAACTTGCTGAATGCCTTGTGTTTCTAATAATTCCACCGCATGATCAATTTTCAACGCCTCCGCGACAAGCGACAAAGAACGTAGAATTTCAAAATCACGCTCACCGCCATGCAGCTTCTGCTGCAACTCTTTCTGCAGCCCCAATAACTCTCCTTTCGTTAAGTCACTGCTTCGAGCAGTACCAAGTTTTTGTAATTCAAGATACTTTGCTTTCAATGCATTACGCAGCAATTCTTGAATTTTCTTAAACTCCGCAGGCAATTGCACACTCTCCCAGCGTAAAGTAATATCTTGCACATAGGGACGCACATCAGGGTCGTCTTCCGTGCGCACTTCGACCCTTTCAATATGAAGATTAGTGCAAACATCCTGAATCGTTTGAAGATCACTTCCTGGAGATGCGGTTAATCCTAAAATTCGTGGATAACGACACGCTTTCTCGTATTGCTGCGCAAGCCAGACATAGGCATAGTCGCCCGTAGCATGATGAGATTCATCAAAAACAAGTAATGACACCTCCTCTAAACGAACACGACGATTGATGACATCATTCTCGAGTCCTTGCGGCGTGCTGACCACCACTTTTGCCGATTTCCATAATTCAGCTCGCTTTTCCGGACTGACATCACCCGTAAACAGAATAATCTGCTGGGCATCAAGTGTAAGATACTTACGAAAGCTTTCGATATGTTGCTCGCACAAAGGCTTGGTAGGAGCCAACATCAACACTTTTGATTGTGGGTAATGATGAAAGCGCTGTACGGCTAAGAGCAACGCCAGTGCTGTTTTACCCATTCCAGTAGGAAGGACAACCAGCGTATTAAACTGTGCCGCCGTTCCTAGAATAGTCTGTTGATATAACCTTGGAATAAAATCTTTGAGCATGAGGTTTTAAGTGGTAGTTACTTTAAATAGATTTGCTGAAGATGACCAGTGGGTGAGTGGGTGCCATCAATGAAAAAAAAGAGGTAGCTAAAAAGAATGCAATTTTCTCACTTTATCTTTGGCAACGTCTGCTTACCCGTGAGCGTAACGATATTATTTGCAACATCAATCGACACCGTTTCTAAATTATTGATTACAATATCGTTGCCAAGCAAATAAAATGAAATATTCCGTAAATCTCGAATCCGCACTTTTTCCACCTCACGAATCTCAAGAACTTCTTTAGGCACTTTTGCTTTTAAATGAGGATTATTATCATCAAAGAGACCAATAAACGCCGTCCACAACCCCTCTTTATTTTTTCCAGGCTTTCGACTCACGACAACGCTTTTCGCTTTGTATGTATCCATACCCTATTTAACGTAGTCCTCACTTTTAAATGTTACGAGGATTTTTTTGTCGTGGAGATAATAAGACAGCGCAAAACCAACACTAAAAAAAACAAAAATGAGTATCCTGCTCGCCCAAATTACTCCCAGAAGATAACCCAGTAAAAAACCAACGATAATCAAAATGAAAGGCAAGATTGGTTCATGATACCGTTTCAGATAATACACCCGTCCGCCGACAAAACCGCTGCAAAAAACAGAGGCATAACTCCACAATGGGTTCTGCAATAGCACCGCAATCATAAAACCAAGAACAATAAAAACCAACGCAAAAACTTCAACCCATTGTTCATCCCATTTTACCGTCAGCGCCATTTTATTTCTCCGATGCTGTTAATAAATAACCTACAGTAATAAACAGTGCAATGATAATTGCCAAGATTAACCCCAACTGTGTTCTACTCAATAACAACACTGCCGCAAGCAAAACCATCCCAATTCCTAAAAAGTACATTGGACGCGACCCCCAAAAAATACTCAATCCATCTAGTTGTGGCAAAGGCACAAAAGAGCATAGCCCCATTATCAAATTAAGAACTAACCCTTTGTAAAAAAAATAACTCTGCGGAGAGAAATAGAGCCCAAGCGCAAAAACAATCGCTAAAATCATGTTTGCCAACAATCCCCAGAATGCAATCATCATATTATTCCAATACGAAAAACCGTAACGAAACTCACCAAGACGCTGGCGGACCATCAGCGACGCAACCATTGTACCAACAAAAACTAACGGCACTTTTCCGACAGAAATAACACCAACGACAAACATAATTGCCAGTCCGACCCACCACACTTTAAAATCTGCTTTATACCCTTCTGTAAGACCATACGTTTTTTGACAAAAACCACGGAAGAGTAAAGTGATAACGACAACGAGAACCATAACAAGAAAATGCTGTACCCCTTCCACAACATTAAGTTGGTCCCCTCCCCAATCTCGAAACGAAAACAAAAACGCCATTGCCAGCGTTGCTGCAATCAGACCGATGACTTCCTGACGGCTAAACCGCAAAAACTCACCGACACGGGCGCGAAGTTCTGGACCACTGACCATAATGAGGACTAAAGAAAAAGACCTTTATAAAAGATGTGGTTTGACTTTCTTCTGAAAAAGTCTCCAAGAGTAAACACTATCTCCGCGTGAGATAACCCCATTGGAGATAACAGTAAATGAAGCAGGTTCAACAGTATCAGAAGACCCACAGCGAAGCAATAACAGAAAACCACCTTCTTTCAATAAAGTTGATGCCTGATAATAAATTTCATTAATTAACTCTTCATCTTTCTTTGAAACATAGAAAATAATCCGGTCAAACGACGCAGACAAATAAACAACTTCTAACTCATCTAATAAACATCGTTTAACATCAACAAGCGACTTTAATCCAGCGAGTGAAACATTTCGCCGTGCGGCCACAACTGCAGGAGAAGAAGAATCAAACGCATAAACAGTAGTAGAAGAAGGAAGCCTTTCCAAAGCACATTGAACTCCTTGAAACAAAGGAAAAGAAAGATATGAAAATGCAGTTGATTGAGGATACAACGGAACGCCATTAGCCAAAAGAGCTGCTTCAATGGCAAGAGTGCCATCTTTCACAAAGCCAACTAACAATTTTTCGCCACGTTGAAAACCACTAGCACGAACAAAATAATAGCCGAAATCACCTTTGAACGACGCTGCACTGGGAAAGAGACGATAACGCCGAGCATGAAGTTCAAATCCTGCTGCATCAACACCAACATAATATGTCCCCTCAACACAGACAGCATAAACTATTATTGTTGGTTTCTTCATTTCTACAACCGGTTCAAAACCACACACATTCTCCACCGCCGAAATAAGTTTGCCTGCAACATTCCGCGCAATACGGGAACGAACCTCTTGCCCACGAACATTCTCCACCTCTACTTTAATACGGCACTGAGGATAGAAATACAATTTAAGCCTATCATCAAAAGCAATAGTCTCAACAGTATTAGTTGGTTCGGCAATCGCTAAAAGAATACGTTGGGGGGATTGCATTCTCTGAAGAACAAGAAGAACTTGTTCGGGAGTTATATCTCCAACAATGAGACCGGCATGAACACTAATGGCAGTACAAGAACACAATTCTTGGAATTCTTGAACAGCAATCTCTTCCATTCCTAATTGAACAACAAAATAAATCCGCACCATGTGTTTACTCAGAAGAGTGGGTTATATCCACTTCATTCGCAATGATTTCAGTAGAGGCAGCCAGCGCATCGCTGTCATCTAAACGCATGACACGTACTCCTTGTGTAGCTCGACCGATAACGGAAATATCAGAACACTTGATCCTTATTCCTACACCTTGTTTAGACACAAACATTAATTCTTCCCGCCCGTCAACAAGCATAACACTTTTAACCGGACCATTCTTTTCCGTGATCTTAATATTAGTAACACCTTTTCCGCCACGGTTGCACAAGCGGTATTCAGAAACCGGCGTTCTTTTACCATATCCTTTCTCTGTAAGCGTCAGAATTTCTTTGCTTTCATCTGCGGCCAACATTCCAACAACTTCATCGCCATGCTCAAGGCGAATCCCCCTAACACCAGCAGCTGCTCTACCCATCGCCCGAACATCATCTTCCCGAAAACGATTAGCAGAACCGAACTTTGTTGCGATAATGATCTCATGATCACCGCGCGTGTACTTGACCCCAACCAGAGAATCACGTTCATCTAAAGTAATGGCACGGATACCACCGCGACGGGGGTTAGAAAACTCTGCCAGAGGTGTTTTCTTGACCGTACCCTGAAGAGTAGCCATGAATAAATACCCTTCCTTAAAGTCTCGCACAGGAATGATCGCCGTCACTTTTTCGTCGAGGCGGAGCTCGATGATATTACGAATGTGCTTCCCTTTTGCCTGTCTTCCCCCTTCTGGAATATGATACGCTTTTAGCCAATAGACTTGTCCTTTATCCGTAAAATAAAGTAGATAATCGTGAGTAGAAACAACATAAACCATTTCCACAAAATCATCATCATCTTTTGTTTCCGTAGCAATAATTCCTTTTCCACCGCGGCGCTGAGTTTGGTAGGTATCAACAGAAATACGCTTAACATAGCCGGCATGAGTTACCGTAACGACAACATTCTTATCTTCAATAAGCTCTTCTAAATCTATATCTGCATCTTCTCCCAGTACGATCCGGGACTTTCTACTATCCCCATAACGCCCTTTGATTTCGTGTAATTCTTCTTTGATGATGGACAAAATTATTTCTTCAGAAGAAAGAATTTTTTTATACATAATAATGTCCTGCAAGAGTGATCGATGTTCATCACGAATTTTTTCTTGTTCGAGAGAAGCCAACTTCTGTAACCGCAGTTCTAAAATTGCTTTTGCCTGAATTTCAGTTAATTCATACCGCTGCATTAAAAAAATACGGGCATCATCAACTGTCTTGCTGTTACGAATACCGGGAATGACGTCATCTAAATTATCAATGGCAATAAGCAATCCTTCCAGAACATGGACTTTTTTCTCCGCTTCTTTGAGATCAAACGCCGTACGACGAGTAATCATCTCTTTCCGATGGAGGATATGCTCATGCAGTAATTCTTTAATTCCTAATTCCTTAGGTTGGCCGCCAACCAGAGCTAGCATAGTAATTCCAAACGAAATTTTAAGGCGAGTAAATTCATATAACTGATTGAGAATCACGTTGGGATCGGCATCTTTCTTAAGATCGATCACCACACGAATGCCGTCGCGATCAGATTCATCATTAATATTACGAATACCAAGAATACGCTTATCACGAACAAGATCTGCAATCTGAGTAATTAATTCTGCTTTATTGACTTGATAAGGCACCTCGGTGACAATAATGGTATCTTTCTCGATGACACACGTTGCTTTGATGGTTACTTTACCTTTACCTCGTGTATACGCCTGAAGTAACCCTGCTCCGCAAGCAACTTCGCCCCCCGTTGGAAAATCTGGGCCGGGAATGATGGTCATTAACTCCTGCACACTGATCGCAGGATTATCAATAAGAGCAATAACACCATCGCAAATTTCATGCGCGTTGTGAGGAGGAATATTTGTCGCCATCCCCACAGCAATGCCCGACGAACCATTAACCAGTAAATTAGGAATCTTGCTCGGCAAAACTCCCGGTTCTTTCAAACTGCCATCAAAATTATCATGGAAAGGAACGGTATCTTTTTCGATATCTTTGAGTAATTCCTCAGCCAGCGGATTGAGCTTTGCTTCAGTGTACCTCATTGCCGCGGCAGAATCTCCATCGATAGAACCAAAGTTTCCCTGTCCTTTTATGAGTGGATAACGAAGCGAAAAATCCTGAGCCATCCGAACAAGGGCATCATACACGGCAGTATCGCCATGAGGGTGATACTTACCTAAAACTTCCCCCACAATACGTGCACATTTCTTAAATGGCTTATTGTGAAACATCCCCAGATCATACATCGCATAGAGAATCCGCCGATGAACCGGTTTAAGACCATCACGAACATCCGGTAAAGCTCTCCCCACAATAACCGACATCGCGTAAGTGACGTACGCTTCTTTCATCTCCTCTTCAATCACCCGAGGGATGATTCTATCTGTCATTTCAGGCTTATTTTGTGGGGTTATTTCAGTCATAATTTACTCTTTCTTTATCGACGATAAAAGACAAGATGACGGCAGAGAAGACAGTTTATAAAGATTGTGGCAAAAACGATAGAAAAGAATGAAGAATACTACTGATTAATTATCTTACGCGGAATTCTCCAAAAGTCAAAGTCAATAAAATAAAGTTTTCCCTGTTTTTGACTCCACAGTATATTTTCCCTGCTATCCGCATCAAAAGAAACTTTTATCCCCATTGCTTTAACTTTGCTTATTTCTTTTCTAAAGTGGTACTTAACCCTTCTTGAGCTTACGAGGGTTAAATCAGATTCCACAGTTTCCATAACTAAACCTAATTTCATTCCTTCTTTTATTCTACATAAGTTCCAATAACGCCACCAAGAAATCTCTCCACGCCGATACTGTTTCTCAATGGTTTTTTTGAAATAAGAGGGAAAAGTGACTTCGTAAACACCCAGAAAAGTTGGAACAGGTACTCCTAACCGTTGCAAAATTTGGGCTTTGGCGAATTGTTCTTCAAGTGTGCTTTTTCTGTTAGTCCATTTTGAAACTTTAACACACCAGAGGGGATATTCTTTTAGTCTAAATACATTTGCAAACAACCCTGCACCCAAGAACTTTCCGATAGTATACATTTAGTCACCTCCGAAATCAACGCTGATAGATCAACATTAAGAAGGAGTCTTCGTAACTTCCTGAAGCGCTTTCTTAATTTCCGCATTTGTTTCCCGCTCCTGCTGCTCCTGCTGGACAAGGCGCTCAACTTCATCCGCTTCTTTGCCTACCTCTTCCGCTTCATGAAGAACTTCTGGCGGAACTTGGTTCAAAAATGCCTGTTTTGCCTCCGCACTGGGAAGATCAAAATACTCAAAAAACTTCTTGGTCAGCTTAACTTTGAACGTTCTTCCAAATTTTTCTTTCTCAACAAAACCTTGCTCTTCCAACAAACGCATATGCTCGTACGCTGCAGGACTACGCAGCTTAACAACATCGGACTGAACAATTGGATACCGCCAAGCGATGACTGCTAAAGTCTCCATAAGCGGCCGCTCCAGTTCTGTAGAACTAACTAAACTACTGACCAACGGAACAAATTCATCCCGTACAGTCAATTTCCACCCGTGCTCTTTCTGTATCAACTGTAAAGAATGATCACGTTGCTGGTATTCTACCGAAAGTAGCTGAAGAATCTGCTCTGTCTGTTCCACTGAAAGTGAACAAAGACTTGCAATTCTCTCTGGCGTAATTTCTTTACCAACCGCAAAGAGTACTGCTTCGACTTTCTTCATTGTTTGATCCATCTTATTCCCCTTTTTTGACACGAAAATATTTTCCTTTTTCCAGGTCAATCTTGCCCGCATCAATAATCTTATCAAGAAAGTCTTCAAGACGATCTATTTCTACACCAGTCAGCTTACTTAACTGTGCCGAAGTGAGTTTTTGATCACCAAGAACAACAAGCACATAGTTCTGTAATAGTGCGCCCGTATTTTGTTTAATGAGATCGTTCTCCGCTTTCAGTTCCTTAGCAACCATATCCACATTATGCAAACGAGCTTGTAAATCATTAAAAAACTGTGAAAGATCAACATCCTTAACTGTGAGCGCAACAGGCTCAATAATTTCAATCATCGAAGGCATATACTCAAAGCAAAAAACAATAACGTGTTTAAGAGCAGGAGTCTCTACTTCCAACTCTGCAAACGCAGCCCAAAGATCACTGTCATCGTGTTTCTTCAAATCCGCATACTCTTCTCGCAGGAGTTTAAAATGAGGGTCTTGCCGCAGAGCGGCAATGTATTGTTTCAATGATTTATCAACATGCTCTTTCGGCTTTCCTAATACTTCAACGATTGCCCGAAAAACGATTTTTTCTGTTACGGTGACCATCTAGTAACCGGTAAAGAATGATGTTTTTAAGCCTTTCTCCCCAGTATAAATCCTTTCTTAAAAAACATAAAAAGAAGACAGCAGAAAGCAACGACGACTACCCAAGGAAGTGATTTTTTGGATAGAGAAGTGGTAGATTCGTAAACAATCATACCGGTCGAATCCTGAGAAGAAGAGAGAACATTAAATGAAGAATAGCCAATAACAGGAGGTTCGACAGTTATAGAATCACTAAGCTGAGAAAAATGATTTGATAAAAAAGAAGAAGAGTTAGAATGTAAACTAGAAGAATCATTGACAAAAATAATCTGTCGTAAATCCTGAGTTGTTTTCACCCCTACCCGCCGAAATATAACCCTCAACTCATAACTGCCTGGAGGAAGATTGGCATCAGCTTTGACCAAGAGTTCAATCTCTTTTTCTTGACCACGAGGCACAGAAAGTGAATAGATGGTATCATTCCTTCCCACCGTAGATTCTAAACAAGAAACACATTTTCTGCCTTCAGCAACAAACGACCAAAGATCATACAGTTCATCCTTCGCACTGCCACGGACAAGAATACGAATGGGAAAAATGTCCCCAGGGAGAATTGAATAAGGAACAGAAGTAAATGCATAACGTTGACCAACGGGAATAGAAGAAAAGGAAGAACGCAACGCCGAATTGGGAGAAAGAATATCACTTTCATCACAATCGTCTCCATTGCTTTGGATCGTAAATCCAACCTCATCCCGCTCGCCAAGACCTTCTACTATCGCTGTGGCGCGTATTTCTTCGTTCTCACAACGAGGAACCAATTCAACCGGGATAGTCAAATCATAACCACTAAACTCATCCTGAACAGACACTTTTGAAGTAGAACTAACTTTCTTGCCCTCAGCTTCCACCCACACACGAATAACTTTTTGAGTAGAATTTCCTTTGTAAAGAAAGAGATGCAGAGGAACAGATTCGCCCCACGTTACCCCATCCCGCAGCAAATCAACATCTTCAATTTCAACTCTGCTCGACATATTTTGATAGTATTGCCCAAGATACACTGCCCGAGAGATTCGATTATCACCCAAAGTGCCATCGCGACAAGTAAGATTGCCTAACCAAAAGACAATATTATAAGCACCCTCGGCTAATCGCGGCGAATACGTTTTATGGGAAGAAGAGGTAATATAATCATTAGTCCAGGGGGAATACTCTTTAACAATGTTCCCATAACCATCCTCAATTATGCCCTGCACAGTAATGTTTTCTCCGTATCCTAACCGACGACCAACTTCAACGGTAAACGAAAGATCTTCAGGACGAGAAAAAGAGTTGTTGAGCATTACATCGATTTGCCAATCACATAAACCAGTATAGAGGTTGTCTTCTCCAGGAGTAGGTGCTGTATAGACCCAGTCGCCGTTAAAATGACTTAAACTCATCCCTTCTGGAACAGATGAAAAAGAAACGATATCTAAAACCGACTCCGAACGAAGAGGATAACCAACTGCTAAACGGACAGCATCGGTATTCCTACTCAAATCAAAATCAGTATCGCCATTGCGGTAAACGACAGCGTAGCAATGAGAACAAAGAGTAAGGGTGGTGGAACTACTATCCGTAACACGCAATTCATGATCGTCGTCTTGGTCATACAAGACAAGCTCTCTTAAAGAGACAGGAAGTTTACCGCGATTATAAATCTCAATCCATTCTCCGCCCGGCCGTAGAACATCATCATCACCAAACGGATCGACCATTATTTCAGTTATCTCGAGAGAAGCAAAATCACCCAATGGAGCACTAATACTATTATTCTTACTAGGAGTACCGCCAAAAATTATACTTTCCTTCCACTCACCTTCTGGCGAACGCTCAAGACTAAAGTTATTACTTTTCGCCAAAGAATCGTTATAGTAAACAACTTCCTCAAAAGAAGGACAACGAAGGGAAATACTTCCGCCATCGTTAGCCAATCCCCGACCGAAAGAAACTTCATAAGTAGAAGAGGCATTATAATAAGTATCATTAAAAAGATCACTTTGTCGTACTAAAATAGCATAAGGATCAACAATGATCACAGGAAGTTCTATATCCTGAAAAAAACATCCCGATAACGTTTCATTGCCCCCGCCCAAAGCATAGAGTTCTACCCACTCATTAGCAGAACCGCCAATTGAAGTAGATGGAGCATACATTATTTCATTTAACAGCACCTCTGCACTGACGAATGGAAACGAAAATAAGAAAATAACAAAAAAGTACAACCATGACACCCTCATACTGAAAAGAGAAGTATAAAACAATTAAAAAGATAACGCTAAACTAGAAAAAGAGATGAATTTACCATTCTTAAATACTAAATAAAGCTTTTAAATGCGGTTTCCATCGTCAGATATATGGGTTGGTTATTTGGAAGAAAGAGATCGGTTCCCTTTCCAGAACCGAGGAAGATAGATGAGCGAGCATTTCAATTTCCAACCAAAGTCTCATCAGAACGAGTTATCCGGCCTGAACAATTTAAAGAAGCGTCTGGATTCAACGAACCATTAGATTTTTCTGATGACCATGAACCGCCAACACCTTTGCCTCCAAAACCAAGTGCAATGGGGATGCCTTTTCCTTTAACGGCACCAAAAACAGCAGCGATGCCTTTAAACCCAACTAAAAGTCCGTTTTTTATCAAAGTGCAGGTATACCAACACATTTTGGGAGAAATTGAAAGCGTTCGAAATGATCTTAACCAGCTGCAGAATCACAATCGTACTTTAGAAAATTCAGAATACAACGAAGAGACAAATTTTGGAAAATTGCGTCGAACAATGAAATCGATCCACGATGACCTTGTGGAAGCAGATAATCACTTGTTCAAAAACCCAATTCGCTAAAATCGTTCCTCAATGAGGTGAAGATGATGGAAAAAATGCCAGTATTTGTAAAAGTTGATGAATATGACGACGTTCTCGCTCTGATGAAAACAATCCGCCACAAGCTTGATGAAGCAAAAGAGACTTTGCTTAAAATACACGATCTTAAGAATGAAGAAGATCATCAATTAGAGCAGTGGCAAAACACTCTTGAAGAATTAGAGAAGAAAGTTGAGTTTATTGATCACGCTCTCAGTGAGCCGGAACAATACTAGACAAAAATGCAAAATAATATGACCAACACATCGAAGAAAAAAGCAGTAAAGAAGCACCATCCAAAGTCGAACGTGCATAAAGAAAACGATCCAGAGTATATGATCCAGATTAGTGATCCCTCTATGGTTCGTAAAGACATCCTTGAATCACTGCGAGAAGTCATTATCTTTATGCAAGGATATGAAAAATTCACTAAAATCCAAAAAGAGAAAGTCACGACGATAGCAACACTGAAAGAAGATGTCAAAGGGCTAAAAGGACTTATTGAGCAAAAGCTCAAAAAATATCTTCCTCAAGGCAAACTAAAAAGCATAGTTCAAAGTGAAGAAACAGCTCCTCCCGATGAAAATCGTCTCATTCAAACACCAACCACTCCATCGCCTCTCCCGCCACGAGTTGGAAAGGAACTGTCAGGCGAGATTGAACAACTCGAATCACAATTAAAAGACATTGAAAGCCAGCTTCGGACGCTGGGATAAGTTCTAAGAGTTAACTTTATAAAAAAACTGCCTCATTCTGTAGTTGTAATGTGGGCGTGCCGGAGTGGTCAAACGGGATAGACTCAAGGCATGGGAAAATAAGAGTGCTGATTACAGTGCGATGAATAAACCCAGTAAGTCATCTATTGGCTTAGTGCCTNNCCTACGCAGGTTCGATCCCTGCCGCCCACATCCTTTACTTTTTTAAATAAATGAGTATTCTCAATATTAATGCCCATCGAAATATGTACTATTAGTGGATTTAGCAAAACGGAAGGCAACAGCGTTGCTGTTAAAATTGACAATGAAGTCGTTATCCTTGACATGGGTTTAAGTATGTCGGATTACATTCGTTTCACTGAAGATCTTGAAGATATTACTCCAAAAACATATTCCTCTCTTCTAAAAGCGGGAGCAGTCCCAAATTACAAATTCATTGAAGATTGGCGTAAGAACGTAATTGCCATTGTCCCTAACCATGGCCATCTTGATCATATCGGTGCCGTTCCTTTTGCCTCCCCGTTATTTCCTAATGCACCAATAATTACTACCCCTCTAGCCGCAGAAGTTCTCAAACGAACATTATATGATGAAGAAATGGAAATCCCAAATGAGATAATTGCCCAGCCCATGAACTCAATATTTTCCCTTTCTAAAACAATCACTGCAGAATTTATCAGTATTATTCATTCCATCCCGCAAACCGCCATTGTTGTTCTTCACACCCCGTATGGAAAAGTGGTCTATGCAAACGATTTCAAAATGGACAAACACACGATTTTGGATGAAAAGTCAAACTTCTCTCGACTAAAAGAACTGGGAAAAGAGAACGATATTGTCATCATTATTATTAATTGTCTTTATGCACACGAAGCAAAAAAGGCCGACTCAGAAGTTGTTGCCCAGCAGATGCTGGATGAACTTCTCCCAAATGTAAATAAATCCCACAAAGCAGTGATTATTACTACTTTCTCTTCCCACATTGCCAGGTTAACCCACATCCTCAATCTTGGTAAAAAAATCAATCGAAAAGTTATTTTGCTCGGCCGCTCTCTGGAGAAATATGTCCAATCGGCACAACAACTCGATCTTCTGGACAAAGAAATTCGTGTTATTCGCTTCCGCCGCCATTTAGAAAAAATTTTCCGCAAAATTCAGCAGGAAGGAAAAGAAAAATATCTTATTGTATGTACCGGCCACCAAGGCGAGCCACGCTCAATAATCTCACGCCTTGCCAGACAGGAACTTCCATTGAAACTAGAAAAAGACGACTGTGTTATCTTTAGCTCTAATGTTATACCAGTTGAGATCAACATCGAAAACCGCAAAAGGCTTGAAACAATCTTAGAAAAAGCGAAAGTAAAAATTTTCTGTGACATTCACGTCTCTGGACACGGCGCATTAGAAGATGAAAAAGAATTACTGCAGATCCTCAACCCAAAACACATTATCCCCATTCATGCCGAACCCGAAAAAGCAAAAATGCTGGCTGCCATGGCCCATTCCATCGGATTTAAAAATACCCACATCATGACCGACGGAGAACGGATTACATTCTAGAACCACTCTTAAGAAAGAATAAAACTCCACCACAACAAATTTTATAAAGAGGCCATCCTCCAAAAAGAAAGAGGGGGTACAGGTATGAAACTAGTCTTAGCAGAGCCAAAATACTTCAAAGAGAGCATTTCCACCATTTCCGATCTTGTTACCGAAGCGAAATTTAAAGTGGGTCCAAGCGGTTTAGAACTCGTTGCTATGGATCCCGCAAATGTGGCGATGGTCATATTTAAACTTCTCAGCAGTTCGTTCACTCAGTATTCAGTAACGGGAACAGAAGAATTGGCCATTAACCTCAACAGCGTAAAACAAATCCTCCGGCGGGCAAAGGCAGATGATATTATTTCTCTCGAAACAACCGATGATAATAAACTTAAAATCCAATTGAAAGGCAACACGACCCGTTCGTTCTCAATACCTACATTAGAACTTGAAGACAAAGAACAGCGCGTACCGGAATTAACATTCCCTATCGCAGTTGAAATGGATTCTGTGACTCTCAGTGAGGCCATTGAAGATGTTAATGTCGTTGCCGAATCAGTGACTTTCCTTGGAGAAAAAAACCAGCTTTCCATCAAAGCTGAAGGTGACCTATCGAAAGTATTCATCGAAATTAAACCGGACGACAACACTCAGATCAAAGTAACCACGGACCAAAAAGCAAAAGCAAAGTACTCTTTAGAATACCTTAAGAAAATGATTGCCGCTGGAAAGTTGAGCGACCGAGTAACTCTTCATTTCAACAACGATTACCCACTAAAATTAGAGTACAAAGTAACTGATCGTCTCCTCCTTAGCTTCATTCTCGCTCCCCGCGTTGATAATGATTAACCATGCGCGATGCAACACTCTGTTATGTTGTTCAGGACAGCCGCATTCTTCTAGGAATGAAAAAACGCGGCTTTGGAGTCGGAAAATGGAATGGATACGGCGGAAAAGTGAATGCTCAAGAAACAATTATCCAAGCCGCTTTGCGTGAACTAACAGAAGAAACAACCATTACCACCGAACAAGATCATTGCGAAAAAGTTGCTGAGATCGATTTCCACTTCGCCGACATCCCTGCAGAAAAAAATTGGGATCAAAGAGTTCACGTTTTTATCGTTAGGAAATGGAATGGAGAACCTGCTGAGACCGAGAAAATGAAACCGCAATGGTTCCATCAACAAGACCTTCCTTTAAACCAAATGTGGAAAGACGACCCTTACTGGCTGCCCCTTATTTTTGAAGGTAAGAAAATAAAAGCAACATTTACATTTAAAAAAGAAGGAGAAGAAATCGCACATCACACCCTGGCCTCGGTTGAACGATTTTGAGCTCTGACCGGATTAACTATACACCCCCTAAAAAATGAATTGGTATACGGAAGGAATACTTTGGTACTGTCTTATGCTGGATTGTATAATCTACAACGTTCTTGCCTGGACACAGTATAGATTGCATCAGCAGCGAACACACTGGCTTTCAGAATACTTTCCGCTAAACAAATTTTTAGGGATATATTATTGTATTATTACTACATGGTTGGGGTTCACACTGTATCGTATGCAGCTCATTTTCTAAACCCAATGTGAAAAATACCCATAATGTTAATAAAAGACCGCCCATTTAAAGAAAGTGAGGGAGATGAATAACAAAAAAATAGGTGGAATTGTATTAGGATGCAGCATCATTCTGTTGATTATTTTTATTGCTATTATTCTATCTTTACAGAAAGAGGCAAAACAATTAGGTTGTTATTCACAACCAGGATGTACAACCATCGACTCTTCATTAACCATTGTTCATTTTGCCTTTGGTTTTTTTGGATTCTTATTGGCATTGGGGATTTATCTTATCTTTTTTTCAACCAGCGAGGAAGCGATTGTCCGACGACTGGAGCAAGACAGTACCCGCAAGCTTGAAGAAGACACGTTTTCTATCCTTCTCAAAGGACTAGACACATTTGAACGGGAAGTTATCCAAATCATAAAAAAAGAGCCAGGAATAACCCAAAATACGTTACGTTTGAAAGTAAATATGTCAAAAGCGAAACTGAGCCAAGTATTGCTAGAACTCGATAAGAAAGGACTTCTGACGCGGCAAGAACATAAAAAAACCTACAAATTGTACTTAAAATAATAGTTATATGAAATTTTTTTCTCGCCTTGCAGGTGCTCTCTCTGCGTTCGTTTCCGAAAATTCTGACCATTGCCACCTTCGCTAAATCGACAAAAAGAAAAAATGCTACTCCAATTGCTTCGCGACTAAACCTAACATTAATTTAGCGGTTCGCTTCGCTCTCCCAAATTTTTTGAAATGAATAATAGGGGGTTAAGAGGTTATTTATTGTGTGGGTCGCTTTATCCATGCATAATTTACGGAGAAACCAGTGTCTCTTAACATAGATTCAAAACTTCTTCTTTCTAATTCATTAACACCAAACTGCCCGCCTTTACAAGAATCAACCGCTTTTTTATTTACCTTATAACCGCCAGGCTTTACTTCACCACACCTATACGTGTAAACATCACCATCAAGTATATTTTTAAAATTCAATTCTGGCGTTTCTCTTGTCTGCAACCATCTCGCAATTTCTGGCTCTGCAATTTTGTAAACCATTAATGCAGTTTCATATCGCCTATCATTTGTTTCATGTTTTGGATGTAAAACTCTTCCACCGATTGGTTTTATTCGTGGAGTTCCAAAGACAAATGGTTTTCTACCATATTCCTCTTCCAAATGTCTCGCTTTTGCAATTTGCATTAAAACATCATACCTAAACTCTGCAAGTCCAAATAAAACTCCTGTCGCAACTTCCAGACCTTCACTCATAGCTCTGTCATGGTTATCCATTCGTTCTTCAAAGTGTCTTTTTCGTGGGCTTTGTCCGTGCCATTTCATATATTTGGTTCTATCAAGAGTTTCGTCCCACTGCACCATTCCCCACAATCCAGCAGATTTTAGTTCTCTGTATGCTTCTTGTGTAAGATGATCTGAGCAAAGCAATATGCCACTTCCTTCTCTATCTCCAAGTAATTCTTTTGTTTTTGCAATATATTCCACCAATTTTTGAGGAGTAAATTCAGGATCAGTTGCAAGTGTAAATTCAATAACATGATTACCTTCCTCAATAACTGCACTTACTTCTTCTTCTAACTGACTTAATGATAATCTTGTCCGTTGAGTATCTTTCCTGTTTGCAGAAAATTGGCAATAACCACAAGTATCCACACAATAACTTGAAAGATAAACAGGTGAGATATTTCTTAATTTGTTTCCTTCTGATTTTCTAAAGTTATCTATCATAAAATCTCTCAACAAATCAAAAGTTTTATCATTACCTGCTTTCAAAAGCTCAGCAACTCCAGATAATCTCAATCTTTCAGTTTTTCTCTCTTCTAAAATACCCTTTACTCTTTCTTCTGATGGTGCTTCTACATTTTCCAAAATTTCTCTTATCTGCTTATCCAGAGAGGCATATTTTGCACTAAACATTTTTACCCCCTCCCTCCCCTCTGCATAGCAAAGACGTAATGCTGTGGATACTGCCTTTGGAATACCAGTGAGGAATTACTAAAGAAATCTTGATGCTCTTTCAATGAAACAAATGATTCTACAGCATAGGGGACTCTCTGTCCTTGAGAATTTCGCTCAGTTTGGTGTTTTCTTAGCCATTCAACAAAATCACTATAAGAAAATGTGAGATCACCAACTATAAGTCCGCCATTTTTTGTGGCAATTCTTTCTGACTCTTTGCAAGCTAGTTCTTTATCATAAATATTGAGATGATGATGAGAAAATGCAGAAAGAGAAATTGTATGGCTATTATCTGGTTGTTGAGTCTCTAAAACATTCCCTTCAACAATTCTCGCATTTTGCAGAATCTTCCTGATGTTTTCAAGAGGAATACTAAAATCTGCTTTCTCATAAAGTCCTTGAAGATCAAAGTCCAGTTGTTTAGTTCTTTCAAGCGGTTCGCCACAAATATCTAAAATTGTCAATTCAACTTTATCGGCTAATCCTGTTCTATGCAAACGATCTAAAACATACAGAGAAGAAATTACACCTAAAGAGGCTCCAAGTTCTGCAACTTTTATTTTGTCTTGCCTTTCAAGATATTCTTTATTATGCTCAACATAAGAATCAACAGCATCTCTGAGATGAGCGTTTACTTCTAATCTCAAATTAAAATCAGGATGGTTAGGATTTAAGTGAGTGTCTAAAGAAGAAAACCTGTCCCTTGCTGTTTTCTCATAGAGTCTTCTATCTAAATACGGCAATACTTCAAATTCTGTTCTACTAATTGTTGCATCGTGCAGTGTATCTACTATCATATAGTAACTGCAATAAACAAAGTAGTATTTCTAATTTTTAGCGAACATGTATGCCTATTTTACATAAGAAAGAACATCAGGAATTACTTTGGATTCTGCTTTCTGCAAATGCTTTTGATAAGTAGCAAGAGAAATACCCCTCTGCTTTGCCAGTTTTCTGAGGCTTGTCTTTTTCGGAGCTTCATAATAACCTTCTTTTATTGCCAATTCCAAAGCCTTCTTTTGCAGAGCAGTTAATTGCGGCATAACTTTTGGAAAATAAATACTTTGCAGAGGCGTATTTTTCAGATTCAACAATTCAAACTCATCTACCAATGGCTCAACATCGCTCATGAATTTTGTTAATCCTTCTCGTTTATGAGATGCAATCTCCCAATGCTCATAACATTGCGCATCAATAATGACTGGCTTAACAAAAAACATTTTTCTTGTAAATTGGGACACTGGTTTCTTTTTGGAAGTTTCAATAAGAAATAATGTTTCTCCATTAAATTCAAGATATTCTGTTCTTTTATCTTTCTTTAAATCACTAACAAATCTCTTAATATCTTTTTCATCTCCTATAAGCTGATGAATAGAAGAGGTCAAAACTTTACCATTTTCTTTCTCTTCATTGAGATCCAAAGACTGCATAACAACATTAAACTTCTTGCATCTATTTCCAATAATGCAATCATGCATTAACTTAATCTTAGCGACCCACATAACGAACATGTATGCTTCATAGTTTAAATAACTTTCTAGAATTTTACACCTCTTAACCCC